>JAKLHH010000807.1 GCA_022710245.1 Myxococcota bacterium | reverse complement strand
AACGGGTGCGCGGGCTGACCGAGCACGCGGCCGAGCCGCCGGTCCAGACGCAGGAAGGGGAGCCCGCGGTGGAACGCCGGCTCGGTGCGCGACGGCAAGTAGAAGCTGCGGTCTCGCGGGTCGGCGCCGGTGTAGAAGACGCCGCCCGCCGGCTCGCGGCCGTCGGGGAGCAGCCGCCCGACCGCGATCGGGTAGACCCGGCTGCGGCCCTCGCCCTCGAGGCGCAGCGTGGCGCCGGCGAGGGAGACGACGACGTGAGGCGGGGCAGCATGGGCCGGAGGGGAGAGCGCGAGCCCGAGCGCGCCGAGGAGCAGGACACCCGGCGCACCTCGCGCCGGGGAGCAGCAGGAGGTCAGCGCCCGCTCAGAACTCACACTGGAACTTGGCGACGAGGTCGGCGAAGGAGTTGAGCACGCCCGTCGAGTGGTCCAGCGAATCGAAGTTGGCCCACAGCATGGTGCAGCTCACGGTGCCCGTGTAGCGGGTCCGGTCGGAGAGCTCCTCGGCGCCGATCGAGAGATCGCAGTGGCTGCGGTAGATCTCGTTCAGGTCGACGCGCGAGAACTGGAGGAAGTCGTAGCGGTAGCCCTTGGCCTGGGGTGGATCAGCGGGGAAGCCGACCTCCATCTTGTGCTGCGGCTTGCTCGCGTCGTACTCGATCTCGTAGTCCTTCGGCCCCGTGTAGTCCTTGAGCGTGAAGCGCAGGAAGTTGCCCGAGGTCGCTCCGCTCGTCGTCGCTGCCTCGAACTCGAACTCCTTCAGCCCCGGCTTCGGGCGGCAGACGACCTGGAGCTTGTCGGCGGCCAGCGAGAAGCTCACCACGCGCGAGGCGAAGACCTGCGCGAAGGGGCCCTCGATCTTCGTCGGGGGGGCGCTGTCGCCGCCGCAGCCGGTGGCCAGCGACCCGAGCAGGAGGAGCGGGAGGAGACGCGGTCGGCAAGGCATTGCTAATATCCTGTGGAGAGATCCGGCGCGGCACGATAGTACATTGTTCATGAGCGCGGTTCCAGCGCGGGGGCATGGCTCGGTGAGGCGGACGGCCGTCTGCGTCGCGCTCTCCGCTGTGCTCCACCTCGGGCTGGCGCTGGCGCTCGGCCTCGCGGGCGGGCTCTTCTTCTCGCCGCACGTCGACGTGACCTGGCTCGACCTGGACAACCGGCTCGGCGCGCCGAAGGTGACCGCGCCGCCGAGGCCGCAGGCGAAGGCCGCGCCCCCGCGCCCCGAGCCGAAGCCGCAGCCAAAGCCCAGGCCGCGCCCGAAGCCGCGACCGCAGGGCGACCAGCTCGCGATGGCGAGCG
Source organism: Myxococcota bacterium (assembly GCA_022710245.1). The sequence continues at coordinate 3,227 of JAKLHH010000807.1, read as the reverse complement.
GCGCGCGCGACGCCGGCGCCCCGCCCGTGGACGCCGGCCCGCCCGCGCGGGAGCCCGCCGGCCGCTTCACCACCGATCGCGTGGTGCTCAGCGAGCTCGCCCCCGGCGACGCGGCGCTGATGCTGCTGCTCCGCATGGACCGCATCCGCCGCTCGCCGTACGAGGCTGCCGTCCGCCGGCTGCTCGAGGTCTTCTACGATCACAAGACGATCCTCTGGGCCTCGGGGCTCGACCCGGTGAACGACTTCGACGCGCTCCTCATCGCGACCCCGAACCCCTACCGGGTCACCGAGACCTTCCTCGCGGGACGCACCACGCGGTCGCTCGCCGAGCTGCGCCGCGGGCTCGAGCGCGCGGCGAGCTTCGGCAAGAAGCGCCTGCGCTGGACGCGGAGCGGCACCTCCCTGCGCGGCGAGATCCCCTCCCCTCCCAAGCTCGCCCACGATCCGCGGCAGCTCTTCCTGCAGGCGCGGCTGGTGGTGCTCAGCGACCCGAAGAACCTCGGCCTGCTCACGAGCGGGGCGGGTGGACCCGACGCGGGCGTCGGTGGCGCCAGCTGGATCGCCCGGCTGGGGCTGATGGGAGATCGCGGCGGCATGGGACCGGACGGTCCAGGGCTCCTGCTGCAGGCGATCAACCTCTCGCGGCTGGTCGTGCTGCCGCCCGATCTCCCCGCTCCCTCCAACCTGCAGGTGACGGTGCCAGCCCGGGACCCGGCGCGGGTCGAGGCGGTCCTCACCTTCTCCAGCGTGGCGCTCGCGCGCACCTTCGCCACCGCGGCGCCCAGGCGCGTCGACGCGCTGAAGGACTCCTGGCGGATGAAGCTCCTGGGGGTCTCGGCGCTGCTTGCCGGCATCACCTTCCAGCGCAAGGACAGCGCGGTCACCATCTCCACGCGGCTCACCGGAGACCAGGTGCGCGCGGTGCTGGAGGTGATGCGAAACCTGATCCCGCAGGTGCAGGTGCCAGGGATGCCGGACCGGACCCCGCCGGACGCGGGGCCACCGCCCGCGCCAGCGGCCTCGCGAGGGCGAGACGCCGGCGGACCAGTCGACGCGCGCCGGGTCCAGTGAGCGCGGCCGGGCGATCAGCGCGCCGCCGAGGCCAGCTCGGCGACGATGGCGGCCGCGGGCCGAGCGATCAGCGCGCTGCCGACGCCAGCTCGGCGACGATGGCGTCCGCGGCCGCGGCCGGGCTCGCCGCGTCCCGGATCGGCCGCCCCACCACGATCAGGTCCGCGCCGCTGCGCATCGCCTGGGCGGGCGTCACCACGCGCTTCTGATCGCCCGCGCCGCTCTCGGCAGGCCGCACGCCCGGCGTGATGATCAGCACCTCGGGTCCGAGGACGCCGCGCATCGCCGCCGCCTCCTGCCCCGAGCAGATGATGCCGCGGCAGCCAGCGGCCTTCGCGGCGCGCGCCCGCCGCTCGACCAGCGAGGCGAGCCCGTCCGGGTAGCCGCTCGCGCGCAGATCCTCCTCGGAGATGCTGGTCAGCACCGTCACGCCGAGGACGCCGAGCCCGGGCGCGGCCTTGACCGCGGCGGCCAGGGCCCGGGCGCCCTCGTCGACGTGCACGGTCAGGTAGGTCACGCCGAGGCCGCTCGCCACCGCGGCCGCCCGCTCGACGGTGGCCGGGATGTCGTGGAGCTTGAGATCGAGGAAGACCGGCGCGCGCGCGCGGACGCGCTTCACCAGCTCGGGGCCGGCGGCGACGAAGAGCTCGAGGCCGATCTTGAAGCAGCCCACGTGCGCGGCGAGCTGGTCGACGAGGCGCAGCGCCTCCTCCGCGGTGGGCACGTCGAGAGCGAAGATGAGTCGGTCGCGTGGTTGCATGGCGCGCAGCATAGCCGAGGCGGTGCGCTGCGGCGATCAGGATCTTCAGCCCTGCGGGCTCACCGCTCGCCGGGGCTCCGCACCCGGTACTGCTCCAGCTCGACGATCACGGGCACGCGCTCGCGGGCCGCGCCGTAGAGGGAGCGTGCCATGCCGGGCCCGACCGGGTCGGTGGTGCCCGGCGAGCGCGGATCGAAGGGCACCCCGAGCAGCTCCTTCAGCTGCACGCGGCCGAGGAGACCGAGCGGGAAGTGGGTGAGCCCGAGCTTGTTGTATTGCTCGACGACAGGCCGCAGCTGCTTCAGGGCGGCGCGCTGCGGGGCGGTCGTCTGGGGCAGCACCAGCATGTCGTCGATCCAGGTCAGCCGGTCCGCGCCCGCCAGGTCGTCGATCTGGTGGAGCGGTACCACCCCGTTGGGCCAGGGCGCCTCGAGGACATCGAGCCAGCGCTCCGCGGCGCGGCGCGGGCCGATCGGCGCGCGGTGGTGGGTGGTCGTGCAGGTGTTGCCCGTCTTCGTGTCACCTGGCCGCGGCGGCCAGTAGCCGGGCGGGCGGCCACTTGGGAAGCACTCTCCCTGGATCTCACCGCCACGGGTCATGCGTTCGAAGATCTGGTCCAGCCGCTGCGCCTCGGAGACCTTGAGCATCACCGGATAGGTGACTGCGTCGGTGGGCCGCAGCGGCTCGCGGGAGCTGAAGTAGAAGTCCGCCACCTGGCCGCCTTGGATGTACTGCGAGTGATGCCCCCCAGGCAGGTAGGTGCTGATCGCGGGCCCGAAGACAGCAGCAAAGATCTGCATGCGGTCCTCGCCGCCCACCAGCAGGCGATACTTCAGCTGACGGCCATGCGCCTCGCGCTTGAGCGGAAAGCCGTGTGCGGCGAGGAGCTCCGCGCGGAGATCGGCGGGAGCCATGGCGAGCCGCAGCTGCTCCTTCGCGCTGAGCGTCGCGTCGGGCTGTGCGACCAGCTTGGCGACGATCGGTCCCAGCACCCGGCGGAGCGCGGCGAGGTAGCGGTCGTGCGGCCGCGTGGTGAGCACCACCCGTCCCGAAGACTCGGCGCGCAGCTCGTGCGTGGCGCCCTTGCTGTCCCAGATCAGAGCCTGACCGCGCTCGAGGCCCACTCGCCTGGCGAGGCCCGATCCCTTGAACTCGACGTCGGTGGCGCCGTAGCCGCGCCGCTTCCCCTGGCTGGCCGCGCCGGCACGGACCTCCGCGCCGAGCAAGCGCAGCGCGGCGGCCCCGCTCACCGCCCGCGCGCCATTCTCCGGCGCGGCGACGAGCGCGGTGACGCGGCCCGCCGAGGGACGCCGCACGACCTGGTGCGCGAGGATCCGGTCCTGGACGCGGTCCTGCAGCGGGCGCCAGCGCTGCCCGAGCTGCGGTGTCACCAG
>JAKLHH010000806.1 GCA_022710245.1 Myxococcota bacterium | reverse complement strand
CCCCGCCCAGCGCCGCTCCACCGCGCCCACCACGAGCCGGGTCGCGCGCTCCAGGCGATCGGCGGCGACCGCCACGTCGAGCTCGTCGGGCCGCGCGTCCTGCGGCGGCACCGGCGTCTGGTCGACGGGCGAGACGAGGAGGCGCTCGACGTCCGGTTTGAAGTAGAGCTCCTCGCCGGCGTCGATCACCATCGGCCAGTGCCGCACGCCGTCGGCCCCGGGGCGGAAGAGGAAGGCGGTCCGGCGCCGTGGCTGCAGCCCGAGGCGGCGCACGCCGGCGAGCTGCGCCACCTGATCGGCCCAGGCACCGGCAGCGTTGACGACCACCGCGGCCTCGAAGAGCCCGGCGCGCGTGGTGACGCGCCAGCGCTCGCTCGACGGGGAGCGGCCGCCGGAGAAGGAGCGCTCGCCGTCGCGCGCGAGGCCGACGACCTCCGCCGACACCTGGGTCGCGCCGCCGCGGGCGCGCAGGCCGCGCAGGAACCCCTGGTGGATCACGTCGACGTCGAGATCGAGGGCGCCCGGCTCGAGCGCGGCGCGCGAGACCTGAGCCGGGTCGAGCGCGGGCACCAGGCGCAGGGCCTCGCTGGCCGGGAGCTCGTGCACCACCCCCGCCCCCGCGTCCGCGCGGAGGAGCGCGTCGAGCCGCGCGTGCTGGTCGGCGCGCGCCACGTGCAGCACGCGGCGCGGCGCGCAGAGCGGCGCCTCCGCGAAGCCCTCGGGCGGCGCCTCGAAGAAGGCGCGGCTCGCGGCGGCCAGCGCCCGCACCGTGGGCAGGCCGTGGCCCTCGGAGAAGAGGGCGGCCGAGCGGCCGGTGCTGTGATAGCCCGGCTGGGCCTCGGCCTCGCAGAGCACCACGCGCCGCCCGAGCCGCGCGAGCTCCCAGGCCGCCGAGGCGCCGGCGATGCCGCCGCCGATCACCAGCACGTCGCAGCCCTGAGGGTGCATCACTTCGAGCCGTCGCAGCGGCGAGGTTGCTTCACGTCGAGCACGTCGCAGCCCTGAGGGTGCTCGCTCATCACTTCGAGCCGAAGATGCGCGCCAGGTCCTTGTAGGTGACGAGGAGGATCAGCCCGAGCAGCACGATGAACCCCACCGTGTGCACGGCCGCCTCCACCTTCTGGTTCACCGGCCGCCGGGTGATGATGGTGAAGCCGAGGAAGACCAGGCGCGCGCCGTCGAGCGCCGGGATGGGGAGCAGGTTGAAGAGCCCCAGGTAGACGTTCAGCATGGCGAGGAAGAGGAGGGCCATGGCGAGGCCCTCCTTGAAGCTCATCGTCAGCTGGCGGATGATCTCGACCGGCCCGCCCACCTGCTTCAGGCTCACCTTGCGCTTGAAGAGCTGCCCCAGCCCCGAGAGCACGGCCCGTGTCTGGTCGACAGGGTAGAGGAGCCCGAGGAGGAGCGCCCCCTTCACCGACAGGCTGGTGAAGGAGAGCTTGCGCGCGAAGCCGATCCCGATGCGCCAGGTGTCGTCGTCCCGCCGCGCGCTGACCGTGACCTTGCGCCGCTGCCCGTTGCGCTCGAGCTCGAGCGTCAGCGGCCGGCCCTCGCTGGCCGCGATGATCTCGATGACGCCCTCGGCGCCGGTCACCGGCTTGCCCGCCACGGAGAGGAGCGAGTCCCCGGGCTGCAGCTTCGCCGCCTCGGCCGCAGACCCCTTCAGCACCTCGCCGACCGAGAGCTGCCAGCGGGGCAAGCCCCAGGCCAGCCCCACGGCGATCATGATGACGATGGCGAAGAGGTAGTTGGTCAGCGGTCCGGCGAGGATGGTCGCGAAGCGGCGCCAGGGGGACTTCTTCGCGTAGGAGCCCTGGTCGTCGGGCGCGAGCTGCTCGTGCGGGTTCATCCCGGCGATCTCGACGAAGCCGCCGAGGGGGATCAGCGCCAGCTGGTAGGTCGTCTTCTTGCCGCGCCAGCGCAGCAGCGGCGGGCCGAAGCCGACGCTGAAGCGCTCGACCCGCATGCCCGAGAGTCGGGCGACCATCATGTGCCCGAGCTCGTGAACGACGATCAGCAAACCCAGCGCGAGGATGGCGAGGAAGATTCCCACGGCGGAAGTATATCCAGAACGCCGTCGCTGCCCAGCGCCAAGTTCCAGCGGGCCGCGTCGGTGACGGCCTCAGAGGCGTCGGTGGACCTCAGAGGGAGCGCGCGCAGCGAACCCCCGAGCTCCCGTCGCGCCAGGTCGCCTCGGTCGGGTTGCGGAAGCTCGCCCGCTGATGACCGGCCTCTTCGTTCCAGGCTCCGCCCCGGCTCACCCGCTGGGTGCCTGCGGCGGCGGAGACCGGGTCGGTCAGCGCGCCGGTGCCGAGGGAGGCGGTGTAGCCGTCGTGGCACCACTCCCAGACGTTGCCGGCGAGGTCGCGAAAGCCCCAGGCGTTGGCCGCCTTCAGGCCGCGCGCGTGGCTCGCGCCGCCCGCGTTGCCGTCGTACCAGGCGAGGGCGGCCACGGCAGCGTCGGCGGACTTGCAGCTCGTGACGGCCTCGCCCGTGTAGAGCGCCGTCGTGGTGCCCGCGCGGTAGGCGTGCTCCCACTCGGCCTCGGTCGGCAGGCGATAGCCGACGCAGCCGAGGATGGCGGCGCCGGTGAGGCCCGCGGCGGGCGCGCACTGGACCGCGGCGCCCGTGCCGCTGCAGGTGTAGCAGGGCTGTGCGCCGGCCTTCGCGGAGAGGGCGTTGCAGGCGGCGGCCGCCTCGTGCCAGCTGAGGCTGTCGACGGGGCAGGTGGCCTCGTCGCTGCAGCCCGAGACCGAGGGCTGGTAGCCGAGGAGCGCGCGGAAGTCCGCCCGGCTCAGCTCCAGCGCGGCGAGCTGGTAGCGATGCGTGAGGGTGACCTGGTGGCGGTCCTCGTCGGTGCCGCGGCAGCTCTCGTCGGTCGGCGACCCCATCCAGAAGGTGCCGGGCTCGACGGTGATCCAGGGCCCGCCGTAGGTCAGGGCGTCGTGCACGGCGCCGTCGCGCGCTGCGCCGTCCTGGCGGCCGTCGGGGGAGGCGGCGCCATCCCTGAGCATCCCGATGGCGCCGTCATAGCGTACGCAGCCCGAGCCTCCGAGGCCGAGGACGACGAGCGCGAGCAGAGAGCGCGAGGGTCGGGACATGTTCGTGATCGTGGCCGTGGTCGGGTCGGGTCAAGGCCTCGCGCCGCGCAGAGCCTGCTCGACCGCAGGGATCAGGATACTACCGGGGTAGCGCGCGCGAAAGCGCTGGGCGGCGGCCACGGCCTCGTCGCGCCTGCCCTGCCGCACCAGCAGGCGAATGGCCAGCGCCTCCCGCTCCTCGGTCAGCTGACCGCCCGCGAAGCGCGCGCGGTGCTCGGCGATGGCGCGGCCCGCCTCGTCGAGCGCGCCTCGCTCCAGCGCGCCGCGGGCGCGGCCGAGGAGCGTGCGCTCCGGTCCCAGCGTGGAGGCGGGCGAGGGCGAGGGAGCCGGCGCGGGCGAGGGGAGCGCCGCGGGCTCCGACGGGGGAGCGCTGGCCCCGGCGGCAGGTCGAGGGGCGCGCTTCGTGTGCGCTCCGTGCCGCGCGGCCTGGTGTCCGGTGCGCGCGGGAGAGGTGGACGGAGGCTCTCCGGGCGAGGCGGCGGGGGGCTGGTCGAGGTCGTCGTCCGGCGAGGCCGGCGCGACAGGCGAGGTGGGCGAGGCCGGCGAGGCCGGCGAGGCCGGGGAGGCCGGCGGTGCCGCCGCGGGCAGCGGCCGGGCAACGGACTGCACCCTCGCGGCCGGCTTCACCTCTGCGGGCGGCTGCTGGCGATCGGGCAGGGCCACGGTGACCGCGGCCACGATCACGGCGGCGGCGCCGAGGCCGGCGGTGGCGAGGAGCAGCGGCTTCGAGAGCGCGCCCGCGGCCTTCGCGGCGGCCCCCACGGCCGGGGCGGCCGGGGCCGGCGCCGCGGGGGTCGCGGGCGCGGCGGGGCTCGGTCCGCTCCCGGCGGGCCCTCCGGGGAGCGGCGGGGCCGCGAGCGTGAGCCGGAGCCGCTGCAGCGTCCGCTCGCGCGCCTCGGGCGACGGGCCCTCCGGCTCCGCGCCCCGCAGGGCCGCGAGCGTGGCGCGGGCGTGCTCCGGCAGCGGCCGCAGGTCGTCGCGCTTGCTCATCGGGCACCCCTCCGACGCTCGAGCCGCTCGAGGGCCTCCACGAACTGCGCGCGCGCGCGCCGCAGCCGCGAGTAGAGCGTGTTGAGCGGCAGCTGCAGCAGCTCGGCGATCTCCACGACGGAGTACTCCTCGATCTCGTGCAGCACGAAGACCTCCCGTCGCTCCGGCGAGAGCCGGTCGAGCGCCGCCAGGACCTGCGCGCGCGCCTGTCGGGCCGCGAGCTGCGCCTCGGCGCCCGGCGCCGGGTCGACCGCGAGCAGCTGGTCGCCGGGCGTCGCCACCTCGCGGCGGACGTGCGCGCGCCGGCGGTGGTCCGAGGCGACCCGCACCGCGATGCCCGTCAGCCAGGGACGGAAGGGACGTGCGCTGTCGTAGGTGGAGAGGCGCTGGTGCACCACCACGAACGCGTCATGCGCCCCGTCCTCGAGGTCCCGCG
>JAKLHH010000805.1 GCA_022710245.1 Myxococcota bacterium | reverse complement strand
CTTGCCCGCCGCCGGCAGCAGCACGGCGTGGAAGTGCTGCGGCAGCACCGCCTCGCCGCTCCCCTTGAGGAGGAGCACCTCGCGGGGCGCCGGATCATCGGCGCTCGCGTAGATGCGGAGCGTGGTGTCGAGCGCGGCGCCGCCCCAGGTCACCTGCAGGGCCCGCTTGGCGCCGTCGTCGACGTCCCACTGCCCTTGCTGGTCCGCGCCCCGGGTGGTGATGACCACGTCGCGCGGCGCGCAGCTGAGCGCCTCGGGCGGGCTGATGCGCATCAGGTAGTGGCGCTCGGGCAGCGTGGGGTCCTCGACGCGGGGGGTGGGGTCGGGGTTGGTGGGGACGGTCTGGCCGGAGGGGAGCAGCGCCTCGCAGTGGACGACGTAGGTGCCGATCGCGCTCGCCTGGTAGGTCGCCACCTTGCCCTTGCCGTCGCTGCCATCGACCGTGATCGCCACCTGCTGGCCGAGCGGATCGAGGACCGACCAGCGGTAGCTCTTGACCAGGTCCGGGTAGCTGGCGGTGAGCCGCACCGCCTGCGCCGGCCTGGCCACCTCCGGCTCGACCGTGACCGTGAGGACCCCCAGCGGGCCGCCGTCGTTGCTGACGCCCGAGTCGGTCTTCGCCGGCGGACTCTCCGACCGCTCGCCACAGCCGGCGGCGAGGACGAGCAGCGCGGCGAGCCAGCGCCGCGGGCTGTGGCGCCGCGCGTTCACTGGAACTCCACGCCCCAGGTCACCCAGCCGTAGCACTCCGAGCTCAGCTTGCAGTGCTTGGTCTCCGCCGAGCAGCTGTTCGCCGCAGCGCCGGAGAGGTCGCGCACCGCCGCGCGCAGCTCCAGCCGGGCGCCCGGCGGCCGGTACCACGCCGGCAGGTCGAAGGCAGAGCCCGTCTCGCCGGGGAGCGTGACGAAGCCGCTGCTCGAGCCCTCGTCCTTGATCGACCAGGTGTAGATGGCCCCTTCGAAGACGTCGTCGTCGAGGGCGGCGCTCTCGAAGCGGCGCCCGTCCGAGTGGAGCACGATGACCGGCTGCGCGAGGGGCGCCGTGGTCGGGTCCTTGACGAGGGCCGGGATGGCGTCGCGGATACACGGCGCGCGATTCCCGACCAGCGCGAGCTCCGTGGTCCTGTCCGCCTTGCCGCCGTGCCCGTCGTCGAGGAGCGCGCGCAGGGTCAGCGTCTGCTTGATCGCCTGCTCGGGCCTGAGCCGGAAGCGGAGCAGCCCGCGCGGGTACCTGGGCTGCGCAGCGACCACCTCCCAGTACTCGAAGGCGGAGGCGGCGAGGCCGACCGGCTCCCAGCTCGCGCCCTGGGTGAGCACGTCGTCGGGGTCAGCGGCCTCGACCACCCAGGCCACGTAGTGACCGTGCGCCGGGTTGCCGCCGCCGAACTCGAGGCCGTCGGGGATCCGATCGGTCTTCACCTCCGGATCGGGGTCGATGCGGAGGGTGGTGATCTGCGGCTTCTGGTTGACGACCTCGAAGCTGGTGCTCGCGGTGGCGACGGCGCCCAGCGGATCGCTGATGGTGAGCAGGACGGTGTAGAGGCCGCGCGCCGGGAGCCGCGAGAGCGTGAGCTGATCCGCCGAGCCGACGAGCCGCCCCTGGCCGGCCGGCACCACCGTGCTGAGGTCGTGGCCAGGGCAAGGGTAAGGGCCGTCGGCGGCCGTGAGCTCGCGGGAGCCGGGCGCCTCTGCCTCCGTGCTCTCGACGCTGACCCGCCAGGCGAAGGTGAGCGGGTCAGCGTCCGGATCGCTGGCCTCGGCCTGCAGGATGACGGTGCCGCAGCGCTGGGGGGACGTGACGTCCGGGCTGACGATGGTCACGGCCCCGCTGGGCGCGTGGTTGCGGCCTCCCACATAGATGCAGCCGACCAGGCTGCAGGCTGCGGCGAGGAGCAGCAGGAGACGCATTGCTCCACGGTACCACACAGCGAAAAACAGCAGCAAACCACGTGCCACGCCGGCGCACCGCAAACCGTCCGGCTGGCGGCGCGCTGTGCACCGAGCACGCCGTGCTCGTCGTCGTAGCTGGCCCGGATCACGACATCGGTGTCAGACCCGCGAGCCACCGCAGGGCCTCGCCGGCACCCGGCCGGCCGTGGGACAATCGGGCCATGCCTCCCCTCGGCCCGTCCGCGCGTCCGCCCCGACGATCGCGCCAGAGCCTGACGCAGGAGCCGGCTGGCCCCTCGGCCCTGGTCGTGCTCCTCGGCTGCCTGCTCTCGCTCGCGCTGATCGGCGGCACCCTGTACGCCACCTCCTGCATCTCACCGACGCTCAGCCGCACCGGCTGGCTGCTCGTCCTCGGCGGGCTCGTGGTCTACGTCCTCGCGGGCCACTTCGTCCGCGTCGAGCCGGACATGGAGGACCTCGGCCTCTTCGGCGGGCTGGTCGACAACCCCCTGAGCCTGTCCGACGACTACAACCGGTTCCTGGTCTTCCTGCAGGTGGTGCTCCTGCCCGGGCGCCTGATCGCCGCCTCGCTGCTCGGCCTCGGCAGGCTGCTCTTCGGCAGGAGCTGAGCGGCAGGAGCGAGGCTCAGCGACACTCGAGCTGGGGCGTGTCGACCAGCGTGCAGTCGCGCGCGAGCGTGAGCCAGGCCGCGTCGAGCACCTGGCCGTCTCGCAGCAGCTCCACCTTCTCCCGGCGCGGCGCGAGCGTCGCCTCGCCGCTGTAGATCCTGCCGCCGATCCGCACCGCGGTGCCGCGCTGGAGCCGCAGGCGCAGGTGGACGCTGCCGGCGACGGGGCCGCTCACCTCGCGCCGCTCGCCAGCGACGATGGTCACCTCGCGCCGCGCCACGGCGCCGGTGCCCGCTTGCCGGCAGACGATCACGTGCCGCCCGGGCTTCAGCTTGATCGGCGCCTGCATCGGCGAGGTCCCGGCGGGCTTGCCGTCGACGGTGAGGTCGCAGAACGGCCCCAGGCGGACGAGGAGCTCACCCTCGGCGGGGCGCGGCCGCGCGTCGGGGCGCGGCGCCCGCGCGTCGGGGCGGATCGGCGCGTGCCCGACCACCGCCGCGTCCCGGCGGCGACGGGGCGTCTTGCCGCGCCGCTTATCGGGACCCGGCGCGTCGGCGGCGCGCGCGTCGGCGCCGTGCTCGCCGCGATCGGAGAGCGCCGCGTCGCCGGGGCGCGGCGGCACGAGGTGCGTCACGCGCGCGTCGCGCCGCGCCGGGTCCGGGGGGCGCACGAGGACCGGGCGGCGCAGCTGCCAGACGAGGACGCCCGCGCCGCCGGCGAGCACCGCCAGCCCGAGGCCGATCGCGAGCCAGCGCTGCCGCCCCACGCCGCGGGCCGAGAGCCGCGTCATCAGCTCGAGCGCCTCGGCGTTCCCGGGCGCGAAGGCGAGCACGCGATCGCAGAGCGAGAGCGCGCGAGGGATGTCCCGCTGCTCTCGCGCGACGGTCGCCTCGCTCAGCGACGCGCGCACCACCCGCGGCACCAGCGCCTCGTTGTAGGGCCCCGGCTCCTCGAAGTAGGTGCGCAGCTCCTCGTCGGCGTCGACGATCCCTCCCTCGGCGAGCGCGCCGCGGAGCGCCTCGATCACCTCGTCGGCGGAGGAGAAGCGCTTCTCCTGCTCGCTCTGCAGCAGGCGGCGGATGATGCGGTCGAGGCGGGTCCCCAGCTGCGGGTTGTGCTTGAGCGGCGGCTCGTACTTGCCGTCGAGCACCTTGAGGACGGTCGCCAGGGGGTCCTTGGCCTGGAACGGGAGCTTGCCGGTCCCCAGCACGTAGAGGACGACCCCGAGGGAGAAGAGGTCCGAGCGCGCGTCGACCTTCTCGCCGCGTGCCTGCTCGGGGGACATGTACGCCGGCGAGCCGAGCATGGCGCCCGTCTGCGTGACCGCCTCCGCGGTGAGGCGGGCGATGCCAAAGTCCGTGAGGACCAGCCGCCCGCCCTCGGCGACCATCACGTTCTCCGGCTTCAGATCGCGGTGGATGATGCCACGCTCGTGCGCGCAGCGCAGCGCCTCCGCCAGCTTGAGCGTCATCATCGCCGCCACCTCGGGCAGCGGGTGGCCATAGCGGTCGACGAACTCTCGCAGCGTGGGGCCGCGCACCAGCTCGGAGACGATGAAGCCGGGCACGTCGTCCTTGCCTGGACCGCCCTCCCCGTAGTCGTAGATCTCGACGATGTTCGGGTGCCGGAGCGCCGCCACCGCGCGCGCCTCGCGGGCGAAGCGCGTCGCGTACTCCGGCGCCCCCCAGAGGTGCGCGTGCATGATCTTGATCGCGACCTCGCGCTTCAGCGCGGTGTCGAGCGCCCGGAAGACGATCGCCATCCCGCCCCGACCGAGCTCCTCCTCGAGCCGGTAGCGCCCCAGCGTCCGCCCCACCTCGGGCACGAAGACCATGGCGCGATCATACGTCGGCGCAGCGCGCGAGCGCCACCTCTCCACGAGCGCTCGCTCCGCACACGTCCCTCATCTGGCTCGGCCAGCACTACTCTCTCCGAGTACAGCGGACGCAGAACCCTCGACGAGCGAGCGCGAGGAGCGCTCGAGCTCGCGACCGAAGCGGGCGTTTCGCGTGCCAGCGCGCGGTC
>JAKLHH010000804.1 GCA_022710245.1 Myxococcota bacterium | reverse complement strand
GGCCGGGCGTGGCGCGGGTCTCGATCAGCCGCTCGGTGTACATCACCTTGCCCTTCGCATCGAGGCTGCTCACCTGCTTGACCTTCATGCCGTTCAGCTTCCAGGTGGTGATGCGCTCGGGGGTGCCGTAGGGGTTGACCACCGTCCGCTTCTCGCCGGCGAAGGCCGGCAGGGCGAGGAGCAGGCTGGTCAGGGCCAGGGCGCGGCTGAGGGGACGGATGATACGGGACATGGGGGCTCCTCTCCTTGATGCATCGCCTCGACGCATCCGCGGGTCAGTCGAAGTGTTGGTCGCGGCAGCTGCCCGCCACCGCCCGACGTGCGGGGCGCCGCTCCAAATGGCTGCCCTGCTGGCCTTGCAGGCGAGGTGCCAGCTCGAGAGCCCGGCTGCTGCTCGAGTTGCGCCCCGCGCGGCGCGCCGGCGATCACCGATTCTCGAAGAAGCGGCCCGCGCGACAGATGTCGCTGGAGGCGGTCCGCGCGCCAGGGATCCCGAGGGCTCTGGCGACGGATCTCGCTCGGGCGGCCCACGCGCCGGGAGTGGAGAGGCCCACGCGGGCGGAGACTGCAGCGCCGCCGAAGTGATGGTGCTATCCTCCGGCCAAACTGGAGCGGCGCCCCGCACGCAGCACGCAGCGCGGCGAGGAGCTGCCGCGACCCACAACCTCACCGGAGTCCGCGATGAGCGCACCGATCATCTACAACCTCTTCCCGCGCCTGGTCGGCCACATGGGGCGCTGGTCGGCGCACGCCGGGCGCGCCCGCGAGATGGGCTTCAACTGGCTCTTCCTGAACCCGATCCAGTACCCGGGCTTCTCGGGAAGCCTCTACGCGGTCAAGGACCTCTACCGGCTGAACCCGCTCTTCATCCCGCCGGGCTCGAGCGACCCGATGGGCGAGCTCAAGCGCACCATCGACGCGCTCCACCACCAGGGGCTGCAGGTGATGATGGACCTCGTCATCAACCACACCTCCAAGGACTCGGAGCTGACGCGCAGCCACCCGACTTGGTTCAAGCGCGACGCCAAGGGCGAGGTGCTCTCGCCCTCGGCCATCGACCCCGCCGACTCGCGCAAGGTCACCGTCTGGGGCGACCTGGCCGAGGTGGACAACGAGACCTCGCCGGACCGCGAGGGGCTCTGGTCGTACTGGACGGCGGTCCTCGAGCACTACCTCGCGCTGGGGGTCGACGGCTTCCGCTGCGACGCCGCCTACAAGGTGCCGGCCGCGCTCTGGGAGCGGCTGGTCCGCGCGGCGCGCAAGCGGCGGAGCGGGGTCGTCTTCGCGGCCGAGACGCTCGGCTGCCGGCTGGCGGAGATCTCCGGGCTCAAGGGGAGCGGCTTCGACTACCTCTTCAACAGCTCCAAGTGGTGGTCCTTCGACGCGCCCTGGTGCCTCGAGCAGCACGAGGAGTTCCAGCAGGTCGCGCCCTCGGTCGGCTTCCCCGAGTCGCACGACACGCCGCGCCTGATGCAGGAGTGCGGCGGCCTGCCGCAGGTGCTCAAGCAGCGCTACGCCTTCGCGGCGGTCTTCTCGGCGGGGCTGCTGATGCCGATCGGCTACGAGTTCGGCTTCCGCACGCAGATGAACGTCGTGCGCACCGCGCCCGAGGACTGGGAGGAGACGGGGCTCGACCTCTCCCCCTTCATCCGCGAGGTGAACCGGCTGAAGACCGCGACGCCGATCCTCTCCGCCGAGGGACACTGGAGCGCGATCTCCTCGCTCGCCGCGCCCACCACCATCCTGGAGAAGCGCTGGCCGTCGCTGGAGCCCGCGCTGGTGCTGATCAACAAGGACTGGCAGCGCCCGCAGGCGATCTCCCTCGCCTCGCTCGCCCCGCGCCTCGGCCCGCGCGCGAAGCTGGTGCGCCCGTTCCTGGACGGGCAGAGCCGGCCGCTCGCGCAGGAGCTGGTGCTCGAGCCGGCGGAGCTCGCGCTGGTGATCTAGCTGCCTCCGGCTGGCCGTCACAGGCTCGTCGCTCGCCCTCGCCCGCTGCCCTCAAACTCGTCGCTGACCCTCGCCCGCTGCCGTCAGGCTTCGACCCTCGCGCCGAGGGCGGACGATACTTCATGGCCACTCGAGCTGCCGTCGACGACGCACCGAACGACCTTCGACTGGAGCCACGAAATCCGACGGGATTTCGCGACCGGTGGGATCGACGCCGTTGGGGCGGCGCGGGGAGCCCTCGCGTGGTGCCCTCAGGCTCGTCGTTCACCTTGAAGTTGCTCGGACCTTCGCGCCGAGGGTCGACGATACTTCAGGGCGCCACGAGCGACCCTCGACTGGAGCCACGAGAGAGAGCCGACGGCTCCTGTCGCGGCGCCCTCGCTCCTTGACCCGCCCTCGCGCCGCGGGCTAGACCGCTCGCTGATGGAACGCATCACCCCCGCCGAGGCTCGCGCGATCGTCCTCCACCACCTGCTCCTCGACGGCGGCGCCCGCGGTCTGCCGCGCGGCCGCGAGGGCGCGGCGCGGGTCATCGAGCAGCTCGGCTACGTGCAGATCGACACCATCGCGGTCGTCGAGCGCGCGCACCACCACGCGCTCTGGACGCGCCGCCCCGACTACCGGCCCGCCTGGCTCGACGAGCTCCTCGCCGCGCGGCGGGTCTTCGAGTACTGGGGCCACGCGATGTGCTACCTGCCGCTCTCCGACTACCGCTTCTACCTGCCGCGCATGCGGCGGAGCGGCGGGCTCGGCTCCTGGCACGCCGAGTCCTACCGCACCCACCGCCGCCTGATGCGCACGGTCCTCGAGCGGGTCCGCGCCGAGGGGCCGCTCTGCGCGAGCGACTTCGAGGCGCCCGCCGGCCGGCGCGGCACCTGGTGGGACTGGAAGCCGGCGAAGCTCGCCCTCGAGCTCCTCTACTGGCGCGGCGAGCTGATGATCGCCGCGCGGCGCGGCTTCCAGAAGGTCTACGACCTCACCGAGCGCGTGCTCCCGCCGGGCACCGACACCACGCCGCCGACCGACGACGAGTGCGCGCGCTTCGTGGTGCGCCGCGCGCTCGGCGCGCTCGGCGTGGCGGCCGAGCGCGAGCTCTCCGACTACCTGCACGCGGCGCCGCGCCCGGCCGTCCGCCTGGCGCTCCGCGAGCTCTGCGCCGCCGGGGAGGTCACGGCCCTGCGCGTGGACGGCTGCGCTCCCACCTACTACGCCGCCCCCGCCGCGCTCGCCGCCTCGCCCGCGCCGCGCGCACCGGGTGCGCGAACCGTGCGCATCCTCTCGCCCTTCGACCACCTGGTCATCCACCGCCCGCGCCTCTCGCGCCTCTTCGGCTTCGAGTACCGCCTGGAGTGCTACACGCCCGCGGCGAAGCGCGAGCACGGCTACTTCACCCTGCCGCTCCTCCTCGGCGACCAGCTGATCGGCCGCCTCGACCTCAAGGCCGAGCGAGAGGCGCGCCGCCTGGCCGTGCGCGGCCTGCGCCTCGAGCCGGCCGCTCGCCCCCTCCGGGACGAGGCGCTGCCCCTGCTCGCCGCCGCCCTCGGGCGCTTCGCCGCCTTCAACGGCTGCGACGCCCACGCGGTCGTCGTCGCGCCGCGGGTCGCGCCGGGGCTGCGCCGGGCGCTGGCCGCCGTCTCCTCCTGACCCTCGCCCGGGTGCCGGTGGACCTGACCGCGCGCCGCTGCGCAGCTCGCTCGCCGTGTCTCCTCCTGACGCTCGTCCGGCTCGTGGGGCGCCAGACACGCCAGACACGCCAGACACGGATTGCTCCGCCAGTGCCGGTTTGCTATGGTCCAGCTCCGTTCCCCACGCCGCCAAGGAGACGCCATGGCACTCACGCTGACCCGGGTCAAGGAGAGCCAGCGCAAGCCGATCCCGGCTGACGACGCTCAGCTCGGCTTCGGACGCTACTTCTCCGATCACATGTTCCTCTACGACTACACCGCCGAGAAGGGCTGGCACGACCCGCGCATCGTGCCCTACGCGCCGCTCTCGCTCGACCCGGCGTGCATGATGCTCCACTACGGCCAGGAGGTCTTCGAGGGCCTCAAGGCCTACCGCGGCGTCGACGGCGCCATCCGCCTCTTCCGGCCGATGAAGAACCTCGAGCGCCTGAACAACTCGGCGCGGCGGCTCTGCATCCCCACCTTCGACGCGGACCTGGTCGCCGACGGGATGAAGCAGCTCGTCCTCCTCGAGAAGGAGTGGATCCCGAAGACCGAGGGCTGCGCGCTCTACATCCGGCCGAACATCATCGGCACCGACGCCTTCCTCGGCGTGCGCTCCTCCTCGAGCTTCCTCCTCTACATCATCGTCGGACCGGTGGGCGCCTACTACCCCGAGGGCTTCAACCCGGTCAGCATCTACGTCACCTCCGAGCACGTGCGCGCGGTCAAGGGCGGCATCGGCGAGGCGAAGACCTGCGCCAACTACGCCGCCAGCCTCTACGGCCAGATGGAGGCCAAGAAGAAGGGCTACACCCAGGTCCTCTGGCTCGACGGCGTCGAGCACCGCTACATCGAGGAGGTGGGGACGATGAACATGTTCTTCATCATCGGCGACGAGGCGATCACCGCGCCCCTCGCCGATGATGAAGAACATGTTCATCG
>JAKLHH010000803.1 GCA_022710245.1 Myxococcota bacterium | reverse complement strand
CGGCCCCTGGATCAGCAGCAGCCGGTCCCCGTAGCTCGCCCCCACCCGCGCCCGCTCGCCGCGGTCGTAGGCGCGCCGCCGCGAGAGGTCCCCCGTCGGCCAGTAGATCTGGTTCACGATCCCGCGCTGGCTCTCGTCGGGCGCCGCCGGGAAGGTGAAGTCCGCGTAGCAGCCGGTCTCGAAGAGGAGCGGCAGCTCCGCGTCGACGCCGCACCAGCGCCCGTCGCTGCGCGCGTTGGCCAGGCACCAGTTGCCGTGGATGAAGGCGTAGCGCGGCTCGCCGTCGACGCCGCGGCTCAGGTGTCCGTGCTGGACGTAGAGCGCGAGGTACTCGCCGATCGTGCGGCGCAGGTTCTCCGCCGTGTCGCCGTCGTGGTGCAGGTGGAGCTCGACCTCGCCCAGCCTCGCCCGCGCCAGCCGCGCGAGCCCCTCGAGGAACCGCGGCTGATACTGCTCGCCCGGGAAGAAGAACGAGTGGCAGGGCGGCCGGCCGTCCGCGTCGCGGAACTCCGCCAGCCTCGGGTAGGCCTCCTCCCACGCCGCCACCCGCGCCGTGCCGGTGGCCTCGTCCGCGTGGCCCCAGAGCGGCTCGTAGTGATCGCAGAAGGCGAAGAGCAGGTGGCGCGGCCCGGGCACGCGCGGCCGCGCGAGGCGGCGCAGCCAGTGGCCGAGGTACCCCGGCAGCCAGCGGTGGAGGTTCTTCTCCGCCAGATAGCGAAGAGCCTGGCGTGGGTCGAGGGCGCGGTTCGTCACGACGGTGCTCCTTGCCAGCGCTGCACCTTAGCACGCTCTCCGCCAGCGCCGGCAAGCAGCAGCACCCGCCCGTCGACGTCAGGGTCGCCCGGTCGCTCAGCGTCGCCGAGGTTTTCGCCCAACGGGCCTCGCCGCCCCTGTGCTATCCTGGCCGGACGGCGCGTTCGGGGCGAGAGGCCGGAGCGCGTCCTTCCTGGGGGCAAAAAGGATTGCCGCTCCGATGCACATCCTCTACCACTTCCGCACCCGGGGCGTCGGTGCCGAGGGGGTGCACATCGCCGGCGTCGCGAACGCCTTCCGCGAGCTCGGCCACCAGATCACCTTCTCCAGCCCGACCGGGATCGACCCCACCAGGAGCGCCGGCGCCGACCCGTTCGCGTCGACGCGCGCCACCGCCCGCAGCCGCGTCCTCGAGCCGCTCGCCCGCGCCGCGCCGGGGCTCGTCTTCGAGACGATGGAGCTCGCCTACAACTGGGTCTCGCTGGCGCGAAACCTCCAGCTCGTCCGCCAGCACCAGATCGACGCCATCTACGAGCGCCACGCGTACTTCGGCTGCTCGACGGCGCTCCTCGGGCGCTGGGCCCGCGTCCCCTTCGCCCTCGAGGTGAACGAGCTGGTGGGCGACGAGCGCGTGCGCGCCGAGCCGGCGCTGACCCCCGTCGCGCTCACCACCGATCGCCTGGTCTTCTCCCAGGCGAGGGTGATCGTGGTGGTCTCGCCGCACCTCAGGCGCCTGCTCATCTCCCGCGGCGTCGACGGCTCGAAGATCATCGTGCAGCCGAACGCCGTCTGCCGCGCCGAGGTGGAGACCCCCGCGGACCCGGAGCCGGTGCGCCAGCGCTTCCAGCTCCACGGGTCGCTGGTGGTGGGCTTCGTCGGCTTCTTCGTCCAGTGGCACCGCCTCGACTGGCTGGTCGAGGCCTTCGCCGGGCTCTGCCGCGCCGAGCCGCAGCAGAACCCGAAGCTCCTGCTCCTCGGCGAGGGGCCGCTGAAGCAGCAGCTCCAGCAGCAGGCGCGCGCGCTCGGCGTCCTCGATCGCCTGGTCTTCGCCGGGGCCGTGCCGCACGAGCAGGTCTTCGCCCACATCGCCGCCTTCGACCTCGGCGTGATCCCCTTCAGCAACGCCTACCGCTCGCCGATCAAGCTCTTCGAGTACATGGCGCAGGGCCGCCCCGTGGTCGCGCCCGCCACCGAGCCGATCCAGATGGTGCTCGAGGACGGCGAGACCGGGCTCCTCTTCGAGCCGGAGAGCGCCGCGGCCCTCGAGGCCGCGCTGCGTCGCGCAGCCGCCGAGCCGCAGCTCCGCGCGGAGCTCGGCCGCGCCGCGCGCGAGCAGGTCCTCGCGCGGCACACCTGGACGCGCAACGCCGAGGAGGTGCTGCACCACCTCGGGCGCGCTCCGCGGCTGCACGTGCGTCCGGCGCCGGGTCCCGTCATCGCGGGATCGGCGGGCGAGCCCGCGGAGTGGCCGGCGCGGCCCCCGGTCCGCAGACGCCGGCCGAGCGAGCTGGTGTCATGAGCCCCCGTCCCCCGACCCGCGTCTACCTCACCGTCGACACGGAGTGTCGCGAGGAGCGGCTCGCCGGCGGTCAGCGCCTCCCGGCCGCCGGCTACGACCTGCGCGTCTGGGGTCGGCTCGCCAACCAGCCCGAGGAGCTCGGCGTCGATCGGATCATGCGCGAGCTCGAGGCCTGCGGCCTGCGCGGGACCTTCTTCGTCGACCCCTTCGGCGCGGACTCCTTCGGCGAGGGCGCTCTCGCGAGCGTCTGCCAGGCGCTCCGCAGCCGCGGCCACGACGTCCAGCTCCACGCGCACCCGCGGCAGCGCCAGGCCTTCTGGCTGAGCCGCGGCGAGGAGCCCGTCTCCGACCGCATGTCCGGGTACAGCCTCGCCGAGCAGGCCGACCTCCTGCGCGCAGGCGTCGAGCGGCTGGTCGCCTGCGGCGTCCCGCGGGGCGAGCTCTGCGCCTTCCGCGCCGGCCACTACGCGGCGAGCAACGACACCTGGCTCGCGCTGCGCGAGGTCGGGCTGGTCCTCGACAGCAGCTACAACGCCTCCTACCTTGACGGCGCCTGCGCGCTCGCCTGGCCCCGCGAGGAGAGCGGCCTCTTCCGACCGGTCGAGGGCGTCTGGGAGCTGCCGATCACCAACTTCACCCAGCCGCTCGGCGGGCTGCGCCACCTGCAGATCACCGCCGTCTCGCTGGCCGAGCTGCAGCAGGTGCTGCTGCAGGCGAGCGACCTCGGCCTCGCCGAGGTCACCATCGTGACCCACTCCTTCGAGCTGCTCTACCTCGACTCGGTGGCCGGGCGGCTGGGTCGTCCGAACCGGGTCAACCTCGCCCGCCTCCGCGGTCTCTGCCGCTTCCTCGAGGCTCGCCGCGACCGCTTCCAGGTCGAGACGGTGGGCGAGCTCGCGCGCCGCCTGCGCGCGGGTGAGGAGCACCCCGAGGCGTGTCCTCCCGTGCGGCTCCGCAGCGGGCTCCTGCCCCTGCCGCGGCGGCTGCTCGAGCAGGCCCGCAAGCGCGTCGAGGCGAGGCTGCCGCAGCTCGAGGCGCTGCTCGGGACCAGATCCTATTGAAGCGCGAACATCACCTGCGTCGTGGAGAGGAGACCATGCTGAAGGGCGAGAACATCATCTGCTTCGCGAAGGACTGGAGTGAGGATCCTACCAGCAACAACCACGTGATGCGGCTCCTCTCGCGCGACAACCGCGTGCTCTGGCTGAACTCGATCGCGATGCGCACGCCGCAGATCTCCAGCGGGCGCGACTTCAAGAAGATCGTGAAGAAGCTGGCGAGCGTCAGCGACGGCGCCAGACAGGTCGACACCAACCTGTGGGTCTACACGCCGCTCGTCGTGCCGGTGCCCTTCAACCAGCTCGCGGTGCTCGCCAACCGGCAGATCCTGCGCGCCTCCGTGGCGCTGCTCCGCCGCGCGCTGAAGATGCAGCGCTTCCAGCTCTGGACCTTCCTCCCCACCTCGGCGCCCTACGTGAAGAGCCTCGGCGCGTACCTGAACATCTACTACTGCACCGACGAGTTCTCGCGCCTCTACGCCGACGGCGAGCACATCCAGCAGATGGAGGACGAGCTCCTGCGCAGCGTGGACCTCGTCTTCACCACCGCCGGCTCGCTCTGGGAGAAGAAGCGCGCCCTCAACTCCGAGTGCTACCTGGCGCCCCACGGCGTCGCTCACGCGCACTTCGCCGCCGCGCTGCAACCCGACCTCGCCATCCCCGAGGACGTCGCCTCGCTGCCGCGCCCGATGATCGGCTTCTTCGGGCTGCTGCAGGACTGGATCGACCAGGACCTCCTCTGCCACCTCGCCGAGCGGCACCCCGAGTGGTCGATCGTGCTGATCGGGCCGGTGCAGACCGACACCACGCGCCTGCAGCGCTTCTCCAACATCCACCTGCTCGGGCGGCGCCCGTTCAAGAGCCTGCCGGCCTACTGCAAGGCGTTCTCGGCGGGGATGATCCCCTTCGCCTTGAACGAGCTCACCATCCACGTGAACCCGATCAAGCTCCTCGAGTACATGGCCGCCGGGCTGCCCGTGGTCTCCACCCCGCTCCCCGAGGTCATCCGCTACAAGGACCAGGCCAGCGTGGCCCAGACCAGGGAGGAGTTCGTGACCGCCTGCGAGCGCGAGGTGGCGGCGGACTCGCCCGCCCGGCGCGAGGAGCGCAGCCGGGCGATGGCCAGGGAGAGCTGGGAGAGCCGCGTCGAGCAGATCGGCGACCGTGTCCTGCAGGCCAAGGCCCGGCTCGGCTGCTGATCCTGCCCGCCCCCCGCCGCTGATCCT
>JAKLHH010000802.1 GCA_022710245.1 Myxococcota bacterium | reverse complement strand
CGGGGCACCTCGCCAGTACCACCGCCGGCGAGAGGGTGTGGTCACCCATCATGGCCGCGATGCGATCGTCGAGGGCGCCAGTCGCCGCGCGCTCGGCCGACTGGTTGCGCAGGTTGCGCGCGTCGGTCTCGAGCGAGCGAGGCAGGACGCGGATGACGGCGACCACCGAGACCACGAGGAGGACCGCGGTCACCAGGGCGACAGTGCCCGGTCGGCGGAGCGGGAAGCGGGCGAGCCAGCCCGGGTAGGCGAGGCGCTGCCGCAGCCAGCGCGAGAGCAGCGAGGCCTGCGCGGCCGAGCGAGGGGTCACGCGGAGGCGCAGCCAGCGGACGCGCTCGAAGAGCACGAGCAGCGCCGGCAGCGCGGTGTAGCTCAGGCCCCAGCAGAGGACGATGCCGAGCCCACCGATGACGCCGAACTGGGCGAAGCTGCGGGTGCGCGCCACGCTGAGGACGCCGAAGGCGATGCCGGTCGCGAGCGCGGCGACCAGCGTCGGACGGAAGGAGGCGGAGAGCGCGGTGGCGAGCGCCGCCGAGGGATCGCGCCCCTCGCGCCGCTCCTCGAGGTAGCGCGCCAGGATCAGGATGCCGTAGTTGATCCCGGTGCCGACGATGATGGAGCCGAGGAAGGCGGTCTGCGCGTTCACCGCGCCGGAGGCCAGCGCGGCGATGCCGAAGGACCAGACCGCGCCGGCGGCGAGGGTGACGCCGAGGAGCGCGAGGACCCGCAGGCGCCGGAAGTAGAGCCAGACCGCGAGGCCGATCAGGGTGATGCAGAGCCAGGAGGTGCCGAGGAGGTCGCGCGAGATGGTCTGGTGCTCGTCGACGGTGTCCTGCAGGGTCCCGGTGAAGCCCACCTTCAGGCTGGCGTGGTAGCGCGCGGGCTGGAGCTCGTCGATGATGCTGCGCACCTTGCCGATGATCTTGCGCGCGCCGCCGATGTCCAGCGACGAGCCGCTCGGGCGCAGGAAGATGGCGAGGAGCTTGCCCTGCTCGCCGAGGTAGAACCCCTCGGGGAAGCGGTCGACGGCGGCGGCGCGGCTGCGGAGCTTCTTCTCGACCGCGCGCAAGTCGCCCTGCTCGCGTCCTGCGGACGCTCCGCGATGAGGGGCGAGTTCGGCGGCGGGGTCGGCCTTGGCGCCCTCGCCCTCGTCCTCGTCCTCGAGGTCGAGGTAGAGCGGGTTCGCCTTCAGCTTGCCCTTCTGGATCGCGCTGGCGAGCGTGCGGTCGAGCTCCCGCAGGTCCTCGGGCTGGAGGTAGAGGAGCCCGTGCTTCTGGAAGAAGTCACGGACCGGCGCGGAGGTCCAGTCGATGGTCTGCAGCTCGCGGCTCATGCGCTCGTGGAGCGCGCGGGCGAGGTCGGTGGCGAAGCGCTTCGACGCCTCCTTGTCCTGCGACTCGATGGCCAGGTTCAGCGTGCCCACGCCGCCAACCCGCTTCACCAGCTCGCGCAGCGCGATCACGCTCGGCTGGCCGTCCGGGAGCAGGTCCTCGAAGTCGGTGCGCAGCTCGAGCCGGCGGAGCGAGAGCGCGAAGACGGCGGTCAGGGCCAGGAAGGCCAGGGTGACGGCCAGGGCGTGCCGCTCGAGGAACCTCGCGTAGCGCTGACCGCGGGTCCTGGCGGCGGAGGAGGGGACTTTCTCTGACATGCCCGAAGCACCAAGCAGGCGCCGTGCCAGGAGCGCACGGCGTGATTTCGATGGGTTGGATCCGCCGAGGTGTTGGACAACTGTATGTTCTTCACCACAGTGTAACGCGGTATGGACAGATCCTACCCAGTACTACCCCCGTAGTGGCCGGGACGGCCAGCGTAGCTCCGGGCAGCCGGGGCAGGGCTGCGCAGAGCCGGGAAGGGGTCTACTTGGCGCGCTCGCGGAGCGCCGCCTGTGGGTCGAGCTGGGCGAGCAGGCCGAGCAGCGAGACCAACTCGTCCTCGACCCCGGCCGGCGCCAGGTGGAGCGAGATGAGCTGCCGGTTGCACTCGAGGAGCGTGCACACCACCTCGACGACCAGCGCGGGCTCCCAGGCGCGGATGGGGTCCTCGAGCTCGCGCTGCAGCTGCTGCAGGATCGGGCGCGCCAGGTCGGGCGCTTGCTCGCGCAGGCAGAGGCTGGCGAGCGCGAGCTGCAGGCGGAAGCGCGTCGCCTTCGCGCCGGTGGCAGCGAGCGCCTGCTGGAGCACGGCGCAGCCCGCCTCGAGCCCCCCGCGCGCCGCCTGGTCCGCTTCGGCGATGAGCTGCTCCAGCGCCGCGGAGCGCCCCGCTCTCTCGCCGTCGTCGCCGCGCGCCGGCTGGCCGCCCGAGGAGGCGTGCAGGCCCTCGAGCCAGCCCGCGGTCTCGGTGGAGACGGCGAGGAGCTCGCCCAGCGCGAGGTAGGCCCCGACGCACCAGCCGCTCACCGTCGCGAGCGCGGCCTCGTGGCCGAGCCGCTCGAGCGCCACGGCGACGTGCTGCGCGGCGTTGAGGTCGACGTCCCGCTCGGCGAGGAGCTCGCGGAGCAACCCGGGCACCTGCTCTGGCCGTCCCTCCGCGTTCGCCTCCTCGAGCTCGCGGAGCTGTCGCGGGCTGGGCCCGTAGAGCGCTCGATCTCCGTCGGGGAGCACGCCGAGGAAGGAGGCAGCGAGCGCGAGCTGGTAGCCGGCGGCGCGCTGCTCGTCGCGCTCCAGGTGATAGGTCGCCAGGCGGCGGAGCGTGCCGCGGACCTGCTCGAGCATCGCCTCGGCCTGGGCGTCGTCCTCGATCGTACCCTCGACGGGGGGGGCGGCGGCGGCCGGCGAGGGCTCGGCGGCCGGCGGAGGCTCCGGCGCGGCGGCTCTGGGGGGCGGCGGAGGCGGCGGGGGCGGCGGCTCCGGCGGCGGGGGCGGCGGCTTGGCGGCCTCGAGCAGCTCGCCGAGGCGGCGCGTCAGCAGCCCCACGCGCGGGTGCTGCTCGCCGAGCTGCGGCCGCAGCGCCTCGTCGAGCCCGTTGAACGCGACCTGGCAGTGGCCGAGCGCCTCGAAGTCAGCGACCGTCGAGGTCGCGGTCTCCAGCTCCTTGACCAGGCGCTCGGTCATCCAGGTGTAGGCGCCCGCGCGCCCGCGCACCCGCTGCGCGTTGGGGAAGATCTCCGCCGAGTGCTGCTCGATCAGCCAGCGGTAGGCCTCGAGCCCCGCGGCGAGCCCCGCGTAGCGCTCCTCCTTGAGCAGCGCGACGCAGAGCGGGCCGAGGAGCGACATGTCCTTGGTCCTGGTGCAGAGCAGCGCGTCGGCGCAGGCGAGGACCACCCCCCAGTTACACTCCCCGCCGTGGAGCGACTCCACCTTGGCGATCTCGCCGAGGAGCTGCTCGTACTTCTCCTCGTAGCGGGAGGGCTCGCCCCCGAAGGAGCTCTCGGAGATGGGCTGGCACCAGGCCGCCCGCTTCTGCTCGAGGTCGAGGCTCATGCGCTCATCGCTCCCGATTGATCACGTCCTGGTCTCTCGCGTCGCGGCGCCCCGCGCGTCGGGCGGCAGCTCCCCGCCATCGCCCGACCTGTGCGGCGCCGCTGCAATCATGAGAGGCTGGCGAGGAGCGCGCGCAGGGACTGCTCGCGCGGCAGCGGAGGACCGCCGCGGTCTCGCGCCGTCGCCAGGTCGTAGACAGAGTCGTCCTGCCACCCGGCGTGCCAGAGCGCGGTGAGCGCCTTGCCCGGCAGCTTGCCGAAGTAGAGGAGCAGCACGTCGTCGGTCCAGATCGCGTTCGGCAGCATTCGCCCGCGGGTCAGCGTCTGCAGGAGGTGCAGCCAGAGCGCGACCACCTGCAAGCTCCCCGCCGGGCAGCGCACGCCGTAGCCGAGGCTGCTCCCCGGCGAGACCGAGCGACAGACGTGCTGGAAGCCGCGCAGCGCCGCCTCGCCCGCGTCGGCCTCCGCGCCGAAGATCTGCCCGAGGGCCTCGCCGCACGTGGTGCGCTCGAGGTAGTCCTCGTGGCCGCGCCGCGCCTCGGCCAGATCCTCCGGGTCCGGCGGCGTGAGCCAGCGCACCGCGTCCAGCAGCGCCTCGCGCCCGAGGCCGTGACGGCGCCGGTGGAACGCCGCCAGCTCCTCCTGGAAGCGGCAGACGGGCGCCCAGGCGAAGTCGCGGGCGAGGAGCTCGTGCTCGAGCTCGGCGAAGAGGATCAGCGGATACTGGCGCCCGATGCGGTCGGTGCTCGGGGCGAGCGTGCCGAGGAGCAGCGCGCTCGCCTTCGGGTCCGGAGCGGTGAAGAGGAACGAGACCGGCGCCGCCTCCGGGTAGACGTCCTCCCAGCCCGGGATCAGGCGCGCCGCCGCCGCGAGCGCGTTGGAGAGCCACTCGTCGAGCGCGCGCACGATGGCGCTCCCGGCGCTCTGGCGGAGGAAGTCGTCCGCGCTCGGGTGCTTGCCGTAGAGCCCCACGATCGCGCTCGCCGTCTTCTTCTTCCCGAAGAGTCCCATCGGTCACCCTGGGCCGCGCTCTCAGCGGCAGGAGAGCCGCATCGACGTGAAGAGCATGTTGAACGTGCGCTCGGGGCGGATCTCCATCGGGACCCGCACCTTGCCACCCTTCAGCGTCCACTCGACGGAG
>JAKLHH010000801.1 GCA_022710245.1 Myxococcota bacterium | reverse complement strand
GAGGTAGGCGAGGACCCACCACTGCTTGGTCAGGAAGAAGGTGAGGAAGGCGGGGACGAAGCCGATCAGCACCTTGAGGAAGCAGCGCAGCGGCGTGTGGACGTAGCTCCAGCGCCAGCGGCGGCCGTTCTGCTGCGGCGTCGGGCAGGCGAGGAGGCCGTTGTCGGTCTCCTCGGGCACCCCGCCCAGCGCGGCGATGTTGCCCTCCTGATCACCGACGATCGTCGTCGAGTAGTCCTCGGGCACCCACTCCTCGGTGCGCTTGAACCCGAGGACGCGCAGCAGGGGGAACCAGCGGAGCGCGTGGAAGAGCCAGTTCACCGTCGGGCTCGGGCTGGTCCGCGGCGTGTGCGTCACCTGGCGGCAGGCGATGGTGCGCACCGGGAGCATGCGCCCGCGCTCGCGGTGCGCGCGGCGGCGGGCGCGGCGCGGCAGGGTGGGGACGACGACCAGGCCCATGCCGTGCGAGTGGCGCGAGCGGCCGGTGGAGTCCGAGCCGAGCCGGCTCTTCAGGTGCGAGTGCGCGTAGAAGCCGAGGAAGCGAGGGAGGTCACGGAGGATGGCGCGCAGCTTCTCCGCGCGCGCCTCGCGGTCCGGGCGCGTGCCGGTCTCGACGTCGTGGAGGATGTCGAGGAGCAGGCGCTTCGCCTCGACGACGTTCTGCGAGTTGATCACCTGGCGGACGCGGCAGATCTGGCGGTGCGTCGCGACGCCGCCGGCCCAGTCCTTGAGGTTGAAGATCTCGAGGTGCGTGATCTTCCCCTCGCCGTCGTAGAGGAGCTCGACGACGTCCTCGGGCGTGAGCGCGGTGGGGTTGAGGATGGTGCGGTTGCCGCGGGGTGCGCGCTCGAGCTTCTCGAGGAGCTGACGGAGGTCGAGCCGCAGGAGCTCGGGGAGCGCCGGGTCGTCGCTGGCGAGGCGCGGGTCGGGGAGCTCCGGGTTCGCCTCTGGGCGCAGGTAGCGCTCGGCGATCGCCTCGGGGACGAGCGCGTTCATCGCCGCGAGCTGCCGCTGCAGGAGCTCGCGCTCCGCGCCCGTCGCCTCGGCGCAGCGCGCCTGGACCTCCTGGGTGCGCGCCCGGAGGTGGGGGAGCAGCGTCGCGTGCGCGTGCTCCGCGAGGTGGAGGAGCGAGGTCTGGCCGGGGCCGACGTACTCGAGGAACCCCTGCTCGGTGAGGGGCGGCGCCGCGAGGCCGAGCTCGCCGCTCAGCGCGGGCAGGTGCTTGCCGTTCCAGGCCGCGAGGAGCGCGAGGAGGTAGCGCCGGTGGTGGTCGGCCACGGCGCGGCCCTGCTCCATGAAGGCGCGCGTCTCCGGCTGCTCGAGGAACTCGACGAAGTCCTTGCGGCTGTGGAAGCCACGCGGCGCCCAGATGACCGGGATCAGGCGGCCGCGGAAGCGGGCCGGGAGCTCCACCCCGACGCGCAGGTGCACCTCCATGATCTCGGCGGCCTCGAGGAGCTCGGCGGCGGCGGCGGGCGTGACGTAGTGGTAGTAGACGACGCCGAGGTGGCGGATGCCCTTGAGCCATGCGTCCATGATCAGGTGGGTCGGCGTCTTGCGACCCTTCGAGTTCGCGTCGTGGACGTGGTGGTCGAAGGCCATCTGGTTCCAGGCCTCCGGCATCTCCAGCAGGTGGTAGCGGCGGAGCAGGCGCCGGATCAGGCGCGGCCGGCCGGAGAGGGCGATCTTGAAGTCGTGCGCGAGCTCGAGCTGGCGCCGCTCGTCGCCGTGGGCGCGGAGGAGCTCCTTCATCGTCTGCAGGAGCACGCGCGCGGTGTTGTTGCGCAGGCTGGGGGCGCCGTTGTGCAGCACCTCCTCGCGCACGGCGCGGAGCGCGCGCAGGCGCTCCTCGGGGTGGCCGCCCTCGAGGGTGCCGAGCAGGTCGAAGACCGCGCAGGCGATGCGGAGCGAGGCCGGCGCGGCGAGCTCCTTGATGCCGCGGGGGTGGAGGTAGGGGTCGAAGAGGTTGCGGAGCGTCTTGTAGGACCGCTGCCCGGTGAGGACCGGGTTCATGAGCTCGAGGAGCTCACGATCGCTGGGGTCGAAGAACAGGGCCACGCTCACAACCAGGGCTCGAGGACCATCGGAGCGGCACCGCACGGCGCGAGGGCGCCTCCGCCGGGAGGCTGCCGACCGGTAAAACAGCAAGCCTATTCTATGCTGGCGACGCCGCAAAGCAAAATCCCGCGGCGGTCGGGCCACTTGTGCTCCCCCCGGGGCTCGGCCTATGCTCCCTGGTGTTGCCGCTCACATCCCCACGAGTCACGAGTCACGGGAGTCGCGGCCGGTTCTCACTAGGAGGTAACTAGACATGCGCAGGACCCAGAGCTTCATCGCCCTCACCCTCGCCTTCGCCCTGCTCGGCCCGGCGTGCAGCGACGACACCAAGACCCCGGTCGCGGACTTCCGCCAGAACCACAACGAGCTCGGCGGCAACACCGAGGGGCCCGTCGGTGGCGACGCGACCATCTACGACATCAACCAGAAGAAGATCGCGGAGGGCGCGAGCGTGACCCTTCGCGACGTGGTCGTCACGGCCGTCGACGGCTACGGCAAGTACACCGGCGATGTGTACGTGCAGGAGGTCAAGGGCGGCGCGTACAGCGGCCTCAAGCTCTTCGCCCCGCAGCGCACCGACGGCGGGAACGTCACCGATCTCAAGATCGGCGACCACGTGAAGGTGACCGGCACGGTGAAGTACTTCACGCCGGCGTCGAGCCCGTTCCCGGATGGCAAGAAGGTGATCGAGCTCGACAAGGGGTGCCAGATCTCCCGCCTCCAGGGCGGCGCGCCGCCGGCCGCAGCCGAGCCCGGCGCGACGGACTTCGCCAAGGAAGAGACAGCGCTCCCCTGGACCTTCGTGCTGGTGAAGGTGAGCAACCAGGCCGTGACCCGGCCGCTCGACTCGTACAACGAGTTCGACCTGGCGAACGGGCTCCCCGTGGCGGAGGAGATGTACCTCCACACGCCGAAGTTCGGCGACTGCGTGACCGTGACCGGCATCGCGGGCTACTTCTACGGCTACAAGCTGTGGCCACGGAGCGCTGACGACATCGCGACGGGCACCGGCTGCCCCGCGGTGAAGACCGTCACCATCAAGGACATCCAGGACGAGAAGAGCGCCAACCACCCGGCGGTTGACTCGACGGTCGCCATCGAGAACGTCGTCGTCACCGCCGTCGACTCCACCCTCTCCACCGCATCCTCGGGGAAGGACCCGCAGTTCGTCGGCTTCTGGGTCCAGGACCCGGCGGGCGGCGTGCGCAGCGGCATCTACGTCTATTACTACTGGTACGAGAACACGAAGCTGAAGCCGGTGGTGGGCAACAAGGTCGACGTCTACGGGCAGTACCAGGAGTACAAGGCGAAGGACGCCACCCGGTCGATCAGCGAGATCGGGAAGGTCTTCTTCGTCGACAAGGGCGCGGGCACCATGCCGGCGGCCGAGGTGGTGAACGCCGCCGACATCGCCACCGGCGGGGCCAAGGCCGATGACTACGAGGGCGTGCTGGTGAAGGTCGAGAACGCCGAGGTCGCCGAGCTGGTGAAGACGACCGGCACCACTCCGAAGACGGTCGGCATCAAGCTGAAGACCTCGAACCTCAACGTCGAGAACGAGCTCTTCGACTTCGTCGCCACGCCGCCCGCGGTGGGGGACAAGTACACGTCGATCACCGGGCCGCTCCACTACTCGTTCGGCAACTTCAAGATCCTGCCGCGCACCGCGGCTGATGTGGTGAAGTAGCCCGCGGCCACCGCTCCCCTCGCTCTTCCGCGCGCACCGTCATCGCGCACGTCCGGCATCTCCGTCGTTGACACCCGCGGGTCGCCAGATATGATGGCGAAGCTCAAAGGGATTCTCGATGCAATGTCCCGCCTGCCAGACCGAGCTCCCGGCTGACTCCCGCTTCTGTGGGTACTGCGGCTTCCGTCTGGCGCCGATCTCGTTGCAGGCGCACCGGGAGCTCTCGCAGAGCCTGCAGTCGGTGCCGCCCGAGGAGCCGATCCCGCTGACGCGGGTCAAGCGCACGCCCTCCGAGGAGCAGCGGGCGCGCCTGTCGCTCGCTCAGCGGGTCGCCCGGCCACGGCTGGAGATCGTCGAGGACCATTCGGTGAGCCCGGCGCTCGCGCCGAGCAAACCGGTGGTGCCGGCGCTGCCGCCGCGGCGGCTCGAGGTCGTCGTCGGCGGGGAGCGCACGGAGGTCGCGGAGCCGCGCGGCGACACGGTGCCGGACACCGCGCTCCAGACCGGGCTCGAGGACACTCGCCCCGATGAGGCGCAGGCGTACCGGCCGACGGAGCAGCAGCCCGCGGCGCGGCGGCCGGCCGAGCCGATCAAGCCCGAGGCGTCCGGCGAGAAGAGCCGGCGCTTCCCGCGCTTCCCGCTCAAGGTGGAGGTGAACTTCACCAGCGAGCACAACTTCTACACCGGGTTCATCCAGAACATCGGCGGCGGCGGCCTCTTCGTGGCGACCCACGAGGTGCGGTCGATCGGCGATGTCCTCGAGATCACCTTCAGCGTCCCCGGCCTCGAGCGGACCTGCACCGTGGTCTGCCAGGTGCGCTGGGTGCGTGAGTTCAACC
>JAKLHH010000800.1 GCA_022710245.1 Myxococcota bacterium | reverse complement strand
GAGCCGTCGCCGCGTCGGATCCCGATCACGTTCTCGGAGGTGGCGCGGCCCGAGGTGTAGCGCTGGTCCCAGGCGAAGCGCTGCAGGTAGCGGTCGAGGTCGCGCGCCCCGTCGCCCGCCGGCAGCACGCCCTGCTCCTGCAGCCGCCCGGCGAGCCAGCGGGTCTGCGCCGCGTAGCTCCCGGAGGTGGCGTCGCGGCCGCTCGGATCGGAGGTCATCTTCTCGAGGTCGCGGCGGATCGCGACCCCGCCGCTGCGGAGACCGGCCTGCGCGTTGCGGGCGAGCGCGGCGCGGCGCTCCGCGGCGCTCGCGGCCGCCAGCTGGGCCGGGCTCAGGCCACCGCCGGCGTAGGTCCAGCCCGGGGGCTGGCTGGCGCCGCTCGCCGCCTGCCCTCCGATTCTCGGCTGGGCCGCGGCCGACCCCCAGGCGAGGGTGGCGGCGAGCGCCGCGGGCAGCAGGAGCCAGTGCTTACCTGACCATGGGTGAAGGCTTTGGGCTCGGGGGCAGAGACGCATCGGGGCCTCGCGTGGCTGGACGCGAGCAGGAGGTACAAGCGACGTGCCAGCGAGGTGCAACCCGGAGTGGGCCGCTCCGGTCGAGGAGGCTCAGGGGCGGCGCTCGTACGCGCCCAGGTCGGGCAGGCCCACGTCGTGCGCCTTGCCGTCGAGGTCGAGGCCGGCCTCGGGGACGGCGACGCCCTTGTCGATGGCGGCGGCCGCCCCCGCCGCGAGGTGGTAGTCGGCGTTCGCGGCGTTGACGAAGAGCGTCGTGGCGGCGCTCTCGAGGTTGTGGTCGACCGTCCCGGCGGCGCCATCCCGCTGCGTGATCTTGGAGGTCAGGTTGTTGCGGATGGTGGCCACCGTGTTGGCCCAGCGGTAGTCGATCGACGAGAAGGTCGGCTTGGACGCCACCGTGTTGTGGAGGACCTTGACGCCGCGGGCCTGCGCCAGCTCGATCCCCGTGTCGAACCACTGGGCCGCCGCGCCGCTCGCGTGGATCAGGTTGTTGCGGATGATCCCGTCGACGTGCCCCAGGTAGCCGACCCCCGGGTAGGGCTTGTCCGGGTAGTCGCGGCCGGTGCCGCTGTCGCCGAGCCCGAAGCCGACCCCGCGGGCGCAGTCGAGGATCAGGTTGCGCTCGACGAGGGTGTCGCGCGAGCCGGTCCAGAAGTGCACGGCGTGCTCGGCGAGCGAGCCGTTCTCGCAGTGGATGCCCTTGAAGTGGTTGTCGCGGACGACCCAGTTCCAGGCGCCGTGCCCGTCGATGCCCCCGGTGTAGCAGCCGCCCGGGTTGGTCTGGATGTGCGGCCGCCCGGCGGCGGTGAGCTCGAGCGAGGAGCACTCGAGCCGCCCCTCGTCGGCGTAGTGCCCCTGGCCGTCGCTGTTGACCTTGACGAACTGCTCGCCGCTGTCGACGAGCGCCAGGTTGTAGAGGCGGGTGTTCCTGGTGTTGCCGGGCGCGCCCATGACGTGCACCAGGTGATAGACCGCGCGCTTGATGGTGAGGTCGGCGATGGTGACGTCGCTCGCGGTGCTGGTGATGATCTCCTGGGTCACGTACTCGCCGTCGAGGATCACCTTGTCGCGCTGCCCGGAGGCGGAGCGCAGGGTGAGCGGCTTGGTGATCTGGATGCGCCGCGTGCTCTCGCCGCCTTGCATCAGGTAGGTGCCGTCTCCGAGGAGGACGGTGGCGCCGCTCGCCGCGCCCGCGACGATGCCGGGGAGCTGGGCCGCCTGCGCCGGCGTCACCTTGATCACCGTCCCCGTCGGCGCCGCCAGCGGCGCGCAGCGGTCGACGGGCGGCGCGCTGGTGTCGCTCCGCGGGCCGTCGCCCGGCGGCTTGCCGTCGACGCCAGGCGGCGGTCCCTCGCCGCGCCAGTCGGAGCGCGGCAGGTCGGCGGCCGCGCCGCGATCCGCGCCGCCGTCGACGGGCGAGCGGCTCGCGTCGTCGCAGCCGGGCAGGAGCAGGGCCAGCGCGAGCACGGGCAGCGCGAGCAGGGGCAGCGCGAGCAGGGGCAGGCTGCGCATCGTCGTCTCCTCTCGTCCAGGGCTCCCTCGATGATAACCCCGGGGGGCCTCGGGGCGCAGCCGAAGTCGCGCCGCCGCCGCTCCTCGCTCCAGGTTAGGATACCGGCCATGCGGCTCTTCACCATCGATCCCGCCCACCACGCGCGTCAGCCGCGCGACGCGGCCGGCCTGCGCGCCCTGGCGGCGTTCAACCGGGTCAACGCGCTCTCCTGCATCAAGAGCGCGGAGCACGGTTGGCTCGGCGCCAGCTTCTCCGTCGCCGAGCTCCTCACGGCGCTCTACTTCGGCCACGACGAGCGAGCGGTGGTGCTCTCCAAGGGGCACGCGGCGGCCATGCAGTACGCCTGCCTGCACGGGCTCGCCCTCCTCGATCGCGAGCAGCTCCTCTCCTACAAGGACGGGCCCACCGCGCTGCAGGCTCACACCGATCGCGCCACCCCCGGCGTCCTCCTCGACACGGGCTCGCTGGGACAGGCGCTCTCGCAGGCCGCCGGGCTCGCCTGGGCGCGCCGCGAGCGGGGGTCCGGGCGAGCCGACCCCGGCCGCGGCGAGCGACGACTCTTCGTCGTCCTCGGCGACGGCGAGCTGCAGGAGGGGCAGGTCTTCGAGGGGCTGCAGACCGTCGTGCAGCAGGACCTGCGCGAGCTGGTGACGATCGTCGACTGGAACGGCTACCAGTCGGCGCTCGAGGTGGACCGGGTCAAGCGCATCGCCGATCGCGCCGGCGTCTTCCGCGGGCTCGGCTTCGAGGTGCGCGAGGTGGACGGGCACTCCTTCGAGGAGCTGCTGCCCGCGCTCGCCGCCGTCGGCGAGCGCCCGCTGCTGCTGCTCTGCCGCACGCGCAAGGCGGGAGGCAGCGCGCTCCTCGCCCCCGAGGGGGGGCGCCAGCCCTGGCACGGGCGCGTCCCCGACGACGCGCTCTACTGGCGCCTGGTCGAGGAGCAGGTGGCGCTGGCCGGCGACGCCGCGGTCGCCGCCGAGCTCGCCGCGGCGCGCGAGGCCCCGCGCCCGGCGCGGCCTGCCGCCAGCAAGGCCGGCTCCACGGGCCACGCCTTCGCTCGCCGGCTGGAGTCGCTCGTCGCCGAGCGGCCCGAGCTGGTCGTCCTCGACGCAGACCTCGCCGGCGCCTGCGGCCTCGACGAGATCGCGCGCCGCTTCGGAGAGGGACCCCGGCCTCGATTCTGCGAGCTCGGCATCTCCGAGCAGGACCTGGTCTCCTTCGCGGGCGGGCTCGCGCTGGCCGGGCGGCTCCCCGTGGTCAACACCTACGCCTCCTTCTTCAAGCGCGCGATCGATCAGCTGCACCTCAACCAGGGCGCGAGCGCCCGCGTCCTCTACGTCGGGCACTACGCGGGCCTCTGCTACTTCACCGACGGCAAGACCCACCAGTCGCTGGGCGACCTCTCGCTGATGCTGAGCGTCCCCGGGCTCGCCGTGGTCGAGCCGGTGGACGCCCTCGATTGCGAGCTCCTCCTCGACTGGGCGGTGCGCGAGGCGCCGGGCTCGGTCTACCTTCGCCTCCGGCGCACGCCGCACGTCCTCGACGAGCTCCCGCGCGAGGGCCGCGCCGTGGGCCGGCCGCTGGTCGTCGGCCCGCCCTCCCCGCGCGTCCTCCTCTGCGTCGGCCCGCTCAGCGCCCGCCTGGCGCTCGACGCGCGCCGGCTGGTCGGCCTGGACGACGTGCGCGTGGTGGTGGTGAGCGCGCTCCGCGGTCCACTCGACGAGGCGGCGCTCGCGGAGCTCCTCGCCGACGCCAGCCTCCTCGTCACCGTCGAGGAGGACCTGGCCCCCGGCGCGCTGCACGCCCTCGCCTGCCGCCTCGTGGCGGGCCGCGGGCTCCAGGCCCGGGTGCGCGGCCTCGCGCTCGAGGCGCAGAGCGCGTCCTTCCGCCGCCTCGAGGACTGCCTGCGCCACTTCGGCTTCGTGCCCGAGCGCCTCCGCCAGCTGGTCCTCGAGGGCCGCTAAATCACGATCACGATCCTCGAACACTTCGACGTCCGGCGGCGCGCGGGGACCCCCGCTCGCATGCTCGTTCATTTAGACGATCTGCCCACATCTCCCCACCACCGTCGAGGATGGACGCCTCGCGCGCCGCCCCGGTACAATGGAGCTGTGCGTACGGCTGATGGTTCGCGGCAGCTTCGCGCGACGGGTCGGCTCGTGGCGCTCGTCGCGCTCTCTCCCCTGCTCACCCTCGCAGCGGGCTGTCCGGGATCCACCAGCGGCGATCCCTGCGCCGGTGTGACCTGCGCCGCCGGGCGGCGCTGCGTCGAGGGCCTCTGCCGCGACGCCGTCGACCTCTGCGTGGGCGCTGGCTGCTCCTCGGCGGACGGCGTCGGCCCGCTCTTCGATCTTGGCGTGGACAGCGGCCCCAAGTGCGGCGACGGCAAGTGCCTCGGCAGCGAGAACTGCGCGACCTGCCCGCAGGACTGTGGCACCTGCCCGGTGACCTGCGGCAACGGGAGCTGCGACGGCGCGGAGACCTGCCAGACCTGCCCGCAGGACTGCGGCGCTTGCCAGCCCAAGTGCGGCGACGGTCTGTGCAACGGCACCGAGA
>JAKLHH010000080.1 GCA_022710245.1 Myxococcota bacterium | reverse complement strand
CTGCTGGCGGGGGTGGCGGCGAGCTGCGCCTCGACGCCAGCCACGGCGCGTGGTCCGCTGACCGCGGACCAGGCCACGGTGCGACTGCGACAGCTGCTGGCCTCGCCAGCCGGCCGGGAGCCGCTGGCGCGCTTCCACCTGCAGCTCGCGGAGGATCAGATCAGGCACGCGTATCGCGCCCTCGAGGCCGGCGACCGGCTGCGGGCCGACGCGGACCTCGCGCGCGCCGCCGCGGACCTCGACGTGGCCGAGGCGCGCGCCGAGGAGGCGCGCGAGGCCCGTCGAGCCGCCCACGATCGTCTGCTCGACCGCATCCCGGAGCGCGACCCTGCGGACCGCGAGAGCCAGCGCGCCGCCGAGCCCGCCCGGCCCGCCGAGCCCGCCCGGCCTGGAGGTGATCCATGAGCGCTCCCGCGAGCACCCTCGCGCCGCGCCCTCGCCGGCCCGCGGCCGCGTCTTCTCCCCACGTGTGCTCGCGGCGGCGGCGCGTCGTCCTCGGCCTCGGCCTCGCCCTCGCCGGGCTGCTCGGCGCCTGCGCCAGCGCCCCGACGCCTCCCGCGGAGCTCGAGACCGCGCGCGCGGCGGTGGCCGCCCTCGAGCGCCGCGCTCGCGCGCCTGACCCGCGGCTCGCCGAGGCGCAGGGCGCGCTCGCCGAGGCGGAGCAGGCGTACGCGCGCGAGCCGCGAGGCTCGGCGGTCCGCGACCTGGCCTACGTGGCGCTGCGGCGGGCCGAGCGCGCCTCGGCGCTGCTCGCCGCCGAGGAGGCGCGCCGCGAGGCGACGCGGCTCGAGGTGGCGCGACGCCTGCGCCTGGAGCGGGCGCGCCTCGAGGCCAGGCTCCGCCGCGACGAGCAGCGACGCCAGGAGCAGCTGCTGCTGCGGGCGCAGGCCGAGGCGCTCGAGCGGCAGCGCGCGCAGGACCGGGCGCGCGCGCAGGAGGTGCTCGCCGCGCTGACGACGCTGGGTCCGCTGCAGCGCGGGTCCCAGCGGCTCCTCCTCGCGCTGCCCGATCGCTGGCTCTTCGCCCAGGGCAAGAGCAGCCTGCGGCCCACCGCCGAGGAGCAGCTGCAGCGCCTGGCCAGGGCGCTCGCCAGCCTCGGTGGGGGCAGCGTGCTGATCGCGGCCGCACCACCGCGCCCGACGCCCCGAGCGCTGCAGCTCGCGCTCCGCCGCGCCGACGTGATCCGCGGCTACCTCGTCGCGCGCGGCGTGGCTCCCGAGCGCATCCGCTGCGCGGCGGCCGGCCCCGAGGACGGGACGCAGCCGCTGCCCCCGCGCCGCATCGCGATCGTGATCGAGCGCGGGCAGGTCGCCCCGGGCCTCGAGGACCCGGCGGGGGCGCTCTTCGCACCCTGACTCGCGCCGGCAGGCCCCGGAGCGCGTCTGCTGATGACAGGTGAAGGTGCCCATCATCGCGGACCATCATCGCGGACCGTCCGCAGGACGCGAGCATGGCAGCTCGCTGGTCGCGGCAGCTTCGCCCGACCGCCCGACCTGGGCGGCGTCGCTCCGGGGAGCGCGCGGGGGTGTGGTATCCTGCCGGGAGATGTCCATCCAGGTCGCCTTCGTGCTCCCCACCACCTCCTGCACGGTGCGCTGCGAGCACTGCTTCTACGAGACCGGGCACACGCCGAGGGTGGAGGCGCGCCGGTTGCTGGAGCCGCTCGACGAGTTCCTCGATCACCTGGTCGGCGACGGCCTGCAGCAGATCATCCTCACCGGGGGCGAGCCGCTCCTCGCGCCGGCGCTGCTGCCGCTGGTGGAGGCCTGCTCGGCCAAGCTCGTCCACCTGCTCCTCCTCACGCGCGGCGAGCTCCTCGACGAGGAGCGCCTGGGCGCCCTCGAGCGCGCCGGCCTCGACGACCTCACGCTCGGCGTGCAGGCGGACAGCCCCGCCCTGCGCGCCCTGGTGAACCGCATCCTCTTCCAGTCGCGCTTCACCCCGACGCTGCTCACCTGCCTGACCCGCGAGAACCTCGGCGAGGTGCCCGCGCTGACCGAGCTCGCGCTCCGCCTCAACCTGCCGCAGCTCTTCACCCCTGCCTACGTGCCGCGGGACGCAGCGGCCGAGGGCCGCCTCAGCCTGCGCGGGCTCGACGAGGTGGGCTGGCAGCAGCTCGAGCTCGCCCTGGCGCCGTGGGCCGAGCGCTTCGGCGCCGCCACCTACCTCGAGCTCGTGCGAGGGGTCTACGCGGGGCGGCGGGTGCACCCGGGCGGCTGTCCGATGGGCACCTCGGCGCTGGTCATCGACGCCGACGGGTCCGTCTACCCGTGCTTCCACCGCCACGACCTGCGCGCGGGCAACCTCCTCGCCGAGGACTGGCCGCTCATCCGCGAGCGCCTGCAGGCCGCGGCCGAGGAGCTCGCCGCGGCGCCCTGCTTCGGCGAGCACTGCCTCTCGCTCTTCGCCAGCGTCCGCTCGCCGAACCTGGTCAGCGCCGCGGCGGCGCGGGGCTGAGCCACCGCGCCCGGCCGCCAAAACCCCCTCCCGCCCGCGCCCGGATGCGGTATGTATTCGGAGCGGCGCCGCGCCGGCGGGGTGGGGTGGTCGCGCGGAGCCGCCGCGATTGACGACGAGGAAGTGGCATGTCGACCGAGCCGAGCAAGCACCTGCAGACCTTCCCCAACCCGAACCCGGGGCGTGACTACGAGATCCGGATGGAGTGCCCGGAGTTCACCTGCCTCTGCCCGATGAGCGGTCAGCCGGACTTCGCCACCATCCGCGTCCGCTACGTGCCGGACAGCCTCTGCGTCGAGCTGAAGTCGTTCAAGCTCTACCTCTGGTCCTTCCGCCAGGAGGGCGCGTTCCACGAGGCGGTCACCAACCGCATCCTCGACGACCTGCTGGCGACGCTGCGACCGCGCCGCTGCGTGGTCGAGGGCGACTTCCAGGTCCGCGGCGGCATCCACACCGTCGTCGTCGCCAGCTACCCGGACCGCTGATGACGACGCAGCCCGACGACGACCTCCTCGGCTGCCGGCCGGAGCGCGCCGTCGAGGCCGAGCTCGACGGCGAGCGCGTGGTGCTGCTGCGCCCGCGCTTCCGCCGCGGCCCGCTGGCCTGGTGGCTGCAGCCGCTCCTCAAGCGGCCGCACCTCAAGGTCCACCTCGACGAGGTCGGCTCCTTCATCTGGTCGCGCTGCGACGGCGAGACCACGGTCGGCGAGCTGATCCGCGCCATGGAGGAGCACTTCGGCGAGCGCGTGGCGCCGGCCGAGGCCCGCCTCCGCCTCTTCCTCTCGCAGCTCCAGCGCGGGGAGCTGATCCGGCTGCGCCTCCCCGGTTGACGGGTCACGGGCTCGTCGAGACGGCGGCGACCTCGCAGCCGATCCTGCCCGCTGCGATCTTGCGGCAGCGCGTGGCGCCCGCCGCCGGCGCGGCTACATTTAGGGGCGGCTCCACGCCGCTGCACCCGAACCCTTGCGGAGGACCCGATGCGCACTCTGACCCTCGCCACGCTCACGCTCACGCTCGCCCTCCTCGCGCCGCTCAGGGCCAGCGCCCACTGCCAGATCCCCTGCGGCATCTACGACGATCACAGCCGCATCCACATGATGCGCGAGGACGTCGCCACCATCGCCAAGTCGGTGAAGGAGCTCGGCGCGCTCGCCGGCAAGACCGACCCGCAGAGCCTCAACCAGCTGGTCCGCTTCATCACCAACAAGGACGTCTACGCCGAGAAGGTGATGCGCACCATCGCCGACTACTTCCTCGCGCAGAAGCTCCCGCCGCCAGCGGCCGGCGACAAGAAGGCCCAGGCGGCCTACCTGGAGAAGCTGGCGAGGCACCACGCGGTGCTGGTCGCGGCGATGAAGTGCAAGCAGAGCGCGGGCATGGACGCCGTCAAGGCGCTCGACCGCACCCTCGACGGCATCGAGGGCTACTGGCCGCCGCCCGCGACCAAGCCCGGGAAGTAGCCAGCTCCTGGCCGCGTTGCTCGGCCGCGGTCTTCGGCCGCGGTCTTCGGCCGCGCGGGCCCGGCGGCTCGCCTTGGCCCTCCTGAGCATCGCCCTCCCTTCGCGCTTGCCAGGGGCGGTCGGATCGTGGAAGAGAGATCCACGAGGAGAAGGCCCATGCCCCGCCGCTCTGCACCCGCGCTGCTCGCCCTCCTGCTCGCCGGCTGTGCGCCCTGCCCGCCGGCGGTGACCCCTGAGCGGGCTCGGCCCGAGGGAGAACTGGTGATGAAGAAGGCCACCCGGGAGCGCCTCGAGCGCGAGCTGATCGCCAAGCACGGCCGGGCCCAGGCGGAGCGCGTCCGCCGCGGCCTCGAGCAGGTCGCCGCGCGCTGGCGCAGCGAGGACGGCAGCGAGCGCGAGCTCGCCGAGTTCACCCTCCAGCACTTCGTCTCCGACCCCGGCGTGCTCGCCGACACCGCGCGGCGCCTTGAGTACGCGCTGGAGATGCTCGACGGGCACGCGAACGAGGTGGCCCGCGAGCTGGCGCGCTACCAGGTCCTCGAGGAGGGCCCGACGCGGCCGGTGGACGGGCTCCTCGCCGCCTTCAGCCCCTCGGCGCACATCACCGAGGACCTCTTCGCGAGCAAGGTCGCCTTCGTCGCGCTCCTCAACTTCCCGCTCACCACCCTCGAGCAGCGCCTCGGCGCCGGGCGGCGCTGGAGCCGCGCCGAGTGGGCGCTGGCGCGGCTCACCGATCGCTTCGAGCACCGGCTCCCGGCCGCCGTCCAGCAGGAGCTCGATCGGGTGAGCGCCGCCGCGGAGAGCTACATCGACAGCTACAACCTCCACCTCGACCGGCTGGTCGGGGCCGACTTCCCCAAGGGGCTGAAGCTGATCTCCCACTGGGGGCTGCGCGACGAGATCCGCGGCCAGTACGACCGGCCCGGCGCGCTCGCCCGGCAGCGCGCGATCACCCGCGTCATGGAGCGCATCATCCGGCAGGAGCTCCCGCAGACGGTGATCAACTCCGACGCGCTCGAGTGGGACGCGGAGGGAAACCGCGTCCGCAAGCCGGGCGGGCGCTGGCAGGAGCCCGAGCGCGAGGCGGACGTGCGCTACCGGCACCTGCTCGGCGTGTTTCGCGCCCAGCGCAAGGTCGACCCCCACGTGCCCGGCTTCCCGACGCACATCCGCCGCGTCTTCGACCGTGACCGCGAGATCCCCGAGGCCCGCGTGCGGCAGCTCCTGGAGAGCGTGCTCCTCTCGCCGGTCGCGGCGAAGGTGGGAGCGCTGATCCAGAAGCGGCTCGGCCGGCCGCTCGAGCCCTTCGACCTCTGGTACACCGGCTTCCGGCCACGCGGGCAGAAGAGCGAGACGGCCCTCGACGCCATCACGCGCGAGCGCTACCCGAGCGCGAAGCACCTCGAGCAGGACGTGCCGCGCATCCTGCAGGCGCTCGGCTTCGCCGAGGAGACGGCGCGCTTCCTCGCCGACCACATCGTGGTGGACCCGGCGCGCGGCGCCGGCCACGCGGCGGGCGCCAAGCGGCGCGACGACAAGGCGCACCTCAGGACGCGCGTGGGGCCGAAGGGGCTCGACTACAAGGGCTTCAACATCGCCGTCCACGAGCTCGGCCACAACGTCGAGCAGGTCTTCTCCATGTCGAAGATCGACCACACGCTGCTCGAGGGCGTGCCCAACACGGGGTTCACCGAGGCCTTCGCCTTCCTCTTCCAGGCGCACGACCTCGAGCTGCTCGGGCAGAGCGCGCGCGCCGAGGCGGACGAGCCGCTGCGCGACCTCGACCGCTTCTGGTCGGCCTTCGAGATCGCCGGGGTCGGCATCCTCGACGCGGAGATCTGGCACTGGATGTACGACCACCCCGAGGCGACCCCGGCCCAGCTCCGCGCCGCGGTGGTCAAGCTCGCGCAGCAGGTCTGGAACCGCTACTACGCGCCGGTGCTCGGCGTGAAGGACGTCATCCTGCCGGCGATCTACTCGCACATCGTCGCCTTCGGCCTCTACACGCCCGACTACGCGCTCGGCTACCTGATCACCTTCCAGGTCGAGCAGTACCTGAAGGGCAAGCAGCTCGGGCCGGAGATGGAGCGCATGTGCAAGCTCGGGCGCATCGCCCCCGACGTCTGGATGGAGCAGGCGGTGGGCAGCCCGCTCTCCAGCGCGCCGCTGCTCAAGGCGGCCGAGGCCGCGCTCGCGCGCCTCGGGCGCTGAGCGTCCACCTCCCCGCCGACCGACTTCATCCGCCGATCCACCTCGCCTCGGGCGCTAGCACCCGCTCCTCGCCACGGCGCCCGCTGGCGCCCGCTCCTCGCCACCCGCCCGGCCCCGATCATCGCCTCGGTCGTGGTCGGCGCTACCTTCGCTCGACGGAGATGGCGGCGCTCGCCCCGTGCAATCTCGGGGGCCAGGTCTCCAGCCTGCAGGCCGGGATTGCACAGAAGCGCGCAATCTTGGGGTGAGGTCTCAAGACTCTACGCCGCGATTGCGCAGAAGTGAGCAATCCCCAAGGGCAGGTGTTGAACCTGCACCCCGGGATTGCACTCGCGGCCCGGCGTGCGGTTCCAGCCGCCGTGGGCGATGGCGGGGAGCCCCCCGCGATCGCACGACCCCTCACCTCGCCGGCTCCTCCTCCACTCCAGCCGCACGTCGGTCACCTCCGGCCGGACGCGACCCGGAAGTTGCGCGGCGAGCCCAGGCGAGTGAAAGATCGCTCTGGTCCCGGCGTTACCTGAGACACGCGAAGGAGCGAGCATGCGCCCACGACTGTGCCTTGCGCTCGCCTGCCTGGCGCTCGCTGCCCTGGTCCCCACCGGGGCGGGTGGCGCGGCGGGCGGGCCGACCGTGGTCCCCTCCAAGGTGGAGCGGGTCGTCGTCTACAGCCAGCAGGCGCGGGTCTTCCGCAGCGCCACCGTCACGCTCGCCGGAGAGGCGACCTTCGGGGTCGCCGACCTGCCGAGCGCGCTCGTCGAGGGCAGCCTGCGCGTC
Organism: Myxococcota bacterium; assembly: GCA_022710245.1. Next base: position 6,165 of record JAKLHH010000080.1, on the reverse strand, counting down.
GAGTCGAAGACCGCCGAGGTCGTGCGGGTCGAGGTGACCCGCACCCGCGAGCACCTGCCGCGCCAGGCGAAGGCGAAGGAGCTCGCCGACAAGATCGAGGCGGTGCTCGAGCGCCTGCGCGCGCTCCGCGACGAGCGCCAGGTGCTGCAGTCGGAGCTCGAGCTGGTCGGCGGGCTGCGCCTGACCACGCTGCCGGTCCCGCGCGACGGCAAGCCAGCCGCGGGCGAGGGGCTCTTCAGCGACGCGTGGCGCCGCATCCTCGCCTGGGTCGAGGCGCGCTCCGGCAAGGACCGGACGCGCCTCCTCGCGCTGGCCGCTGATGAGCGCAAGGAGCAGCGCACCCTCTACACGCTGCAGGTGGAGGCGAAGGGGCTCGACCTCTACTCCGCCAGCGAGGCCGTGCCGCGCGTCCTCGCCACCCTGCGCGGCAAGCCGGGCAAGCACCAGGTCACCGTCTCCTACCTGGTCAGCCAGGTCCGCTGGCGGCCGACCTACGACCTCGGCTACGACCATCGCAGCCGCTCGGTGGAGGCCGCCTACTACGCGCTCGTCGAGCAGCGCACCGGCGAGGACTGGGTGAGCGCGCAGCTGCTCTTCTCGACCACGCAGCCGGTGAGCCTGGTCGCCATCCCCGAGCTGCCGACCTGGACCCTCGGCCGGCAGCGCGACTTCACCCCGACCCCGCGGCCGCGCCTCGAGCCGGCGGCGAGGGTGTGGACGCCCCCGCCGCCGATCGTCGCGCGCGACGCCGCGATCGAGCGGCTCCGCGCGGCGCTCGCCGAGGCCTCGCCGAGCGCCCCGATGGGCAGGGACGAGGAGCGCCGCCTCGAGGAGCGCCCGGTAGTGCCCAAGCCCGAGCCCAAGCCGCGAGCCGAGGAGGGGGAGCGGGTCTACGACCGCCGCGCGCCGATGAAGAAGCCGGCGCCGATGGCCGAGAGCGTCGCCCCGGCGCCCGTGCAGCCGTCGCCCAGCGTGAACCTGCCCGGCGCGCCCCCTCCGCCGTCGCCGCCCGCGCGCGCCATCGCCCGCGCCAGCGGCGGCATGGCCGCTCCGCAGAAGCCCGCCGAGGAGCTGCCCTGGACCGAGCAGGGCTACCGCCCGCCGCCCGTCGACCCGGACTCGCCGTCCGCCGGCGCCGAGGGCTACCGCTTCACGCTCTACGCGCCCGGCCGCCACACCGTCGCCGGCGCGGGCGCCCAGCAGCGCGTCCCGCTCCTCCGCCAGCGCTTCGCGGTGAGCCCGACCTACCGCATCCTCCCCGGCCTCAGCCCCTCGGCCTACCTGATCGCGTCGGTCACGAACGGCACCGGCAAGCCGATCCTGCGCGGCCCCGCGAACGTCTTCTCGGGCGCGATGTTCACCGGGCAGACCTGGATCAACACGGCGCTCCCCGGACGGAAGATCGTCCTCCCGCTCGGCGTCGACGACGCCATCAAGGTGGTGCGCCACCTGACGCAGAAGACCGCCAGCCAGGGCGTCGTCTTCAAGGACGACGTGACGGTCTACACGGTGCAGCTCGAGGTCGCCAACCACCGCCGCCACGCGGTGCAGGTGGAGGTGGAGGACCAGGTGCCGGTGAAGGACGGCGACAAGGTGCAGGTGAAGGCGTTCTCCTCGGACAGCTTCGGCAAGCCCGACGAGCGAGGCAAGGTGCTGTGGAAGGGCTCGGTCGGCGCCTCCTCGGTGAAGAAGCTCTCCTTCTCCTTCCAGCTCGTGCGGCCGAAGGACTGGGACCTGGTGCAGCATGACAGCTAGACTCGCGCTCCTCGCGTGCAGCAGCCTCCTCCTCGGCGGCCTGGCCCGTGGCCAGGCGCCAGCACCCGCGACCCCGGCGGCGACGGCCGCGCCCGCCGCGCCGAGCACGCCGATCTCCGCGGTGGTCGTCTACGGCGACCGCGCGCAGATCACCCGCAGCCAGACCGTCGACTGCGCCTCGGGAGCCGCGCAGTTCCCCGGCCTCCCCTCCACCCTCGAGACCCGCTCGCTCTGGGCCACCCTCGCCAGCGGCGGCGGGGGCGTCGTCGGCGTGACCTGGCGCGAGGAGGTGACGGGCCCCCGCGCGCGCGCCGAGGAGCTGCAGCGGCAGATCCGCGCCCTCGACGATCAGGCGGTGGCCCGCACGGCGGAGATCGAGACCGCCGCCGCGCTCGAGCAGAAGCTCTACAGCATGCGGCAGCACCTCGCCACCGTCTGGGGCCGGCAGGCCACCGGGGCGAAGCCGCCGGTCGCCAGCTGGGACGCCGCGGTCGACCTGCTCCGCCAGCAGGCGCTGGCCGCGCGCACGAAGGCGCGGCAGGCCGCGGCGAAGCACCGCGAGCTGCAGCGTCAGCGCGCGATCCTCGTCGACGACCTGCAGCAGCTCGAGCAGGAGCGACGCCGCACCACGCTGCGCGCCACGGTGCACCTCCGCTGCACCGGCCGCCAGAGCGTGCAGCTCTCCTACGTGGTGCCGAACGCCACCTGGCGCATCGCCTACCAGGTCCGCACCGAGCCGGCCTCGGGCAAGGCCACCCTCGTCGCGCAGGCGGTGGTGCAGCAGGGCACCGGCGAGGAGTGGCGCGACGCGAGCCTCTCGGTCTCGACCGCGAACCTGCAGCGGCAGAACACGCCGCCCGAGCTGGCGCGCATGGGCGTCTCCACCCAGAAGCCCGTCGACACGCGCAAGATCCTCACCCGCCGCTTCGAGCAGCGCGAGCACCTCGACGCGGGCGGGGGCGCGGAGTACAAGTCCGCCGCGGACAAGGACGCGGGCAAGCAGAGCGGGGAGCGCGCCGCCGAGCCCGGCCTCGCCATGCTGCTCACGGCGGCCGGCAAGGTGACGGTGCCGAGCGACGGGCGCGAGGTGGTCGTCACGCTCGAGCGCCGCGGCGTGGCCGCGAGCTACGAGCTGGAGACCGTGCCCAAGCTCTTCCCCTTCGTCTACCGCCGGGTGGCGCTGAGGAACCCCTTCGGCTTCACCATGCTGGCCGGGCCCATCGAGCTCTTCCGCGGCCGCGCGTTCGTCGGCCGCGCCGAGAGCAAGGTGCGCGCGCCGGGTGAGCCCTTCTCGCTCTCGCTGGGCGTGACGGGCCAGGTGATGGTGAGCCGCTACGTCAAGCGCGAGCAGCTCGAGGGCGCCGGGACCTTCGGCTCGAAGAAGCGGCTGCACCACCGCTACGTGATCGAGGTCGGCAACTGGAGCAAGCAGACGCAGAAGATCCGCGTCCTCGAGAACCTCCCTGTCTCGCAGGCGCGCGACATCGACGTGCAGCTCACCGACGACGCGACGCGGCCCAAGCAGTGGAACAAGACGGACGGCATCCTCACCTGGCAGCTGACGCTGGCGCCGCGGCAGAAGCAGAGCATCGTGGTGGCGTTCACCGTCACGCTCGCGGACGCCTACGAGGTCAGCGGGTACTGAGCGCTCCGCCAGGACGCGATCAGCTGATCTTGAGCAGGGTCTCGGGGCTGTCACCCTCCGCCTGCGGCCCCTCGAGCTCCGCGATCACGCGCTCCTCGGCAGCCGAGAGCGGCGCTCTGATCCGCGCGCCGGCAGGGCCGAGCCAGGTCGGGGTCCAGGCCTGCGCACGCTCGCCGAGCGCGGTGAGCCGCGGCCCTGCCTGGTCCACGTAGCCGATGTAGACCACGAGTGACGACCGCGGCTCCATGCCGCGCCCCCCGTGCTCGACGTAGCTGTGGGCCCGGAGGTAGAAGACGTCGCTCCAGGGCACCCAGTCTCCGCCGATCACGACCCCGCGCTCACCGAGCCGCACCGAGCGCCTCCACCTCGTCCAGAAGTACCATGCGCCGACCGCGAGGCCGCTCAGCCCGCCGGCGATCCCGCCGCCCCAGGTCCGCTCGGTCGCCATCAGCGCTCCTGCCGACGCCACGACCCCGGTCGCGAGGACGACGACCAGGGCGGCGGCCACGAGCTGAGCGCGTCGCTCGCGGTTGTAGGCGGCGAACTCGGGCAGCTCACCGGCGAGGTCCGTCGCCTGCTCCGCCGCGGGCGGGCGAAAGGGGTTGGACCGCGTCAATGCAGCTCCTCCTCCGGCAGCTCGCCCTTGAGCTTCTTCACCTTGAAGTGCTCGCCGCGCTCCTTCACCAGCCGCTGGTACCAGCCCTTCGGATAGCCGGGGTGCTTGGGCTTGCCGTGCTCGTCGCGGACGTTGCCGTCGAGGTACTTGACCAGCAGCTGGGTCAGCAGCTTGCGCCAGCGCTCGAGGGTGACCCGGCCCTGCTCGTCGGAGTAGCGGGTCAGGTACTCGCGCGCGCTCTCCGGCGACTGCTTGTGGAGCACCTGCGCGTGGCGCTCGACCTCGGCCTGCCGCGCGAGGAAGCCGCCCTCGAGCTCCTGCTGCACCTTGCGGATGTCGACGCTCATGTCCCGGTAGCGCGAGTAGGCGTAGTTGGCGACGAAGTTGAAGACCCAGAAGGCCGAGTCCCAGGAGAAGGTGTTGAAGTCGCCGTTGCCCACCGCGAACGCCCGCGGCGCGCGGAGCACGCCGGCGTAGACCGGCACGTAGACCGTGCTCGCGGTGTCGTCGACGCCGAACCAGAGCACGCCGCCGATCGGCGCCGGCAGGTTCGCGCGCGCCTGCGCGACGAAGGAGAAGCCGGTCTGCTGCGTCGAGATCGAGCGCTCGTTGAGGTACTGCGTGCAGCGCTTCGCCGCCAGGCAGCCCTTCTTCTTCTTCGCGTCCTTCTGCTTCGCGCAGGCGTCGCAGGCCGGATCGGCGTACCAGTAGAGCGGCCGCCAGCGGTAGGGGAGCTGGTAGGCCCCGGCGCCGAGGTCGTTCTCGAGGGAGAACTCGGTCCCCTGGAAGTGGTCGCGCATGAGCGCCATCGCGTCCTCGACGCCGAGCTTGCGGTCGGGCTTGATCCAGAGCGGCAGCGGCTCCGCGCCCTCCTTGCCCTTGACCCAGTCGAGGTAGCGCCAGGCGCTCTTGGTGGCGCGGCGGAAGATGCTCCAGACGCGCGCCTCGCAGCCGCGCAGGCTCCCGCCCGTGGCCGGGGCGTAGGTGTCGGCGAAGCTGAAGTCGCGGTCGGCGCCCTTGAACCAGCCGCGGGCGCGGGCGAAGGAGACCACGTGCTTGGAGAAGAGCGTCCCCGGGTCGTTGCGCGGGAAGGTGCGGATCCGCGCCTGGTTCGCGTGCGCGCTGAGGTAGCCCTCGGGGAGGCGGCGAGCCACCCAGAGCGCGCCCTCCTTGCCCCCCTTGCCAGCGCCGACGATCTCGAGGAGCCAGACCTCCTTCGGATCGGAGATGGAGATCGACTCACCCTCGCTCGCGTAGCCGTGGCGCTCGGCGAGGCTGGTGATGACGGAGACCGCCTCGCGCGCGGTGCGGGCGCGCTCGAGGGCGATGGTCATCAGGCTGCCGTAGTCGACCTTGCCGTCGGGGTTGCTGAGCGCGACGCGGCCGCCGAAGGTGGTCTCGCCGACCGAGACCTGGTGCTCGTTCATGTTGCCGACCACCGTGTAGGTCCGCGCGACCTGCGGGATCTCGCCGAGGCGGTGGCCGCTGTCCCAGTCGATCACCTCGCGCTGGGTCCCCGCCGGGTAGACGGCGCCGGGGGTGTAGACGAGCTGGCCGTAGAGCGTGTGCGCGTCGGCCAGGTAGGTGATCAGCGTCGAGCCGTCGCGCGTCGCGCCCCGCGAGACGAGGAGGCTGGTGCAGGCGCGCGCGGGGCTGGCGCTCGTGCAGGCGTGAAGCAGCGCGAGGCTGACGGCGAGGCGGAGGGCGGGGCGGTGTCTCATGCTCGGGCTCCGGGTTCGAGTGCCGGCACCGTAGGGCATTTGCGGGGCGGCAACAAGGTGGCTCCACCTTGAGCTGCCGCCGGCCCGGGATCGATAATGGCGCCATGCCTCCCCCCGAGCTCGTCGCCATCGACCCCTACGTGCACACGCACACCCTCACCTCGGTGCTCGGGGTCTACGGCCTCGGCGGGCTCGGCCTCCTCACCCTCGTCTTCGGCGCCCTGATCGCCTGGCGGCGCGAGCGGCAGGCCGCGCGGAGCGCCGAGGCGCGCTACCGCCCCGACGCGCCCGTGCGACCTGGACCGGCCGTGCTGCACGGCACCGTCGAGCGCGGGCTCGAGGCGCCGCACGCGGTGCGGGTCGAGATCACGCAGGAGGGCACCGAGTCCGAGAGCTCCGGCGTCTGGAGCCACCAGTGGACCGAGGTC
>JAKLHH010000008.1 GCA_022710245.1 Myxococcota bacterium | reverse complement strand
AGAGCGCCCGCCAGATCGCGGCCAAGGAGCTCGCCGCGCTCCTCGGCCGGCGCGGCCTGACCGAGCGGCAGGTCTTCGTGCAGCCGAGCCAGCGCGTCCTCGCCCGCGCGGTCGAGGAGGGCTTCGACCCGCTCCTCGGCGCGCGCCCGCTCAAGCGCTACCTCGAGGCGGGCGTGGGCGGCCTCCTCGCCGAGCACCTCAGCGCCACCCCCGGCGCGCTGCTGCAGCTCCTGCGCCTGCACGTCGACCCGGCCGGCGCGCTCCGCCTGCACGCCGAGGCGATGAGCGAGGCGCCGCTCGCGGCCTCTGGCCTGCCCCTCGAGCCGCTCCTGCGCGAGCCCGCGCGCGAGCTCGCGGCGCGCCTGCCCGCGGCGCTCGATCAGCTCGACGCGCTCCTCGCCTCCGAGGAGCTGGCGCGGCTCGGCGAGGACCTCAGCCGGCGCCTGGAGGCGCACAACCTCGGCGAGGGAGGCGACGACCTCCTCTACGACCTGGAGGCGATGCGCGGCGCGCTGCGCGGGCTGCGCGGCCGCGTCGGGTACCTGCACGCGAGCCGGCGCGCCGACCGCGAGGAGGTCCTCCGCGTCCTCGCCGAGGTGCAGTTCCTCCGCCGCGCGCTGACCTCCGTGCACGACCCGGGACAGCACGCGATCCTCCTCGAGCTGCTGCAGGTCGGCCTCGGCCAGCGCGGCCCGCGCTTCCACGAGGCGGGGGGCGGCCTCCTCGAGGCGCTGGCCGGCGCCTACCTCGCGCTCGCGCCCGCCGAGGAGCCCGCGCGGGGCCGCAAGCCGAAGCGCGGCCCGCAGCCGCACGCCGGCCCCCGCGTCGCCCTCGAGGGCTGGGCGCTCCGCCTGCAGGGCGGCGCCGTCCTCGCCGGCGCGGGCGCCGCCCCGGAGCTGGGCAAGCTCCGCGAGCGCCCGGTGCAGCTGGTGCTGAAGCTCTCCGGGCTCGCGGTCCAGGACCTCCTCGGCGGCGAGGCGGGCTGCCACGTGCTGCGCTCGCTCGCCCGCGGCGCCGACGTGCTCCGCGTCCGCGTCTGGCCCGCGGCCAGCCCCGGCGGACCCGAGGAGAGCCCGCGCCAGGTGATCGAGCGGCACCGCCGCGAGGCGGCCGCCTTCGAGGAGGCGCTCGAGGCGGGCGCGCCGCTGCCGGCGAACCCCGAGGCGCTCGCGCCGCTGACCCGCGAGTACCGCTTCGACCCGCCGACGCGCGCGGGCGAGACGGCTTCGCTCGAGCTCGCCGACTACGCGCTCGGCTACGCGACGACGCTGCAGGTCCACGGCCTCGCCGAGGGCCTCGAGCGGCTCCGCCTGCTGCAGCTCGGCCGCGGGGAGGGCGCGTGGCTGGCGCCGCCCGCCGGGCCCGCTGCCGCTGCCGGAGCCGTGCCCGCGAGCGCGGAGCCACCCGACGCGGGAGACGGGCGATGAGCGAGCGCCGCTCCCTGCGCGTCTACTTCGTCACCCACGGCGACGGGCGCCTCTCCGGGATCCTGCTCCGCCGCTGGGAGGTCTTCCTCGACAAGCCGGTGCCCGCCGCCTACGGCGCCAGCGAGGAGGAGGTGCTGCGCCAGCTGGAGATCGAGGTGCAGGAGCGCGTCGTCGAGGAGGGCACGCTCGACCGCTACCTCTGGGACGAGCGCTTCGAGGTGCACCGCGCGGCGGTCAACGTCTTCCCGCAGAGCAGCGTGAAGAAGCAGCCGGTGGTCGGCAAGAAGCGGATCCCGCTCAGGCTCAGCTACGTGGCCTGCAAGCTGAAGAGCGGCGCCTACCGGATCATGCTGCCTCGCTTCGGCTGGTGGCTGCACGTGGAGGACCTGGAGGTCGCCGCCGAGGCGCTCAAGCACGTGGTCAGCGCCGCGCTCCTCGGCGAGCAGCCGCGCTCCATCTACGACTTCCGGCGCGAGGGCGAGGAGTACGTGAGGGTCTGGGAGCCCGCGCTCCTCGAGGGCGCCACCGAGAAGCCCTCGAGCGGCGACGAGAGCGAGGAGCTGAAGGAGCTGCGCGCGGTGGCCGAGGAGCTCGTCGACCGCGCGGCGCGGCGGAAGCTCGCGCCGGTGATCGGCGGCGACCCCACGCTGGAGGCGCTCGGCGACTCGCTCCGCCGCACGCCGCCCCTCTCGCTGCTCCTCGTCGGCCCGAGCGGCTGCGGCAAGAGCACCTGGGTCAGGCGGCTCGCCCGGCTCTTCGCGCGCTGGAAGCGCGAGGAGCCGGCCCGCTCGGTGCCGCGCATCTGGCGCACCTCCGGCGAGCGCATCCTCGCCGGGATGGTCTACCTCGGCATGTGGCAGGAGCGCGTCTTCAGGCTGATCGAGGCGCTGCGCGACGAGGGCGACTACCTCTACGTCGACCGCCTGACCTCGATCATGGCGGTGCAGTCCGACGGTGGCTCCATCGCCTCGCTCCTCGCACCGTCCGTGATCGAGGAGGAGCTCAGCCTGATCGCCGAGTGCAGCGAGGCGGAGCTCGAGCACTACAGCCGCCGCGCGCCGGCGCTCCTCGACTCCTTCACCGTGATCCGCCTCGGCGAGACGCCCGCGGAGGAGATGCCCGCGCTCCTCCAGCAGTACCAGGCCCGACGTGCGCCCTCGCTGACCCTCCACCCCTCGGGGCTCCCGCGGCTGACCCGCCACCTCGACGCCTACCTGCGCAGCAGCGCGTTCCCCGGCAAGGGCTTCCAGTTCATCGACTGGCTCGCCGGGCAGGAGGGCGCGGCGAGCGGCACCCTCTACCCGGCCGACCTGGAGCGCTGGTTCGCGCGCATGACTGGCCTGCCCACCGAGCTGATCGCCGACGAGGTCTCGCTGCCCGTGGCGGCGCTCACCGCCCGGCTCACCGAGCGGCTGGTCGGCCAGGACGCGGCCTGCCTTTCCTGCGCGCGCGTGCTCGCGCGCTTCAAGGCGCGCCTCTGCGACCCGGAGCGGCCGCTCGGCGCGCTGCTCTTCGTGGGCCCGACGGGCGTCGGCAAGACGGAGCTGGCCAAGCAGGTCACGCGCCTGATGTTCGGCGACGAGGCGCGCATGATCCGCCTCGACATGAGCGAGTTCATGAGCGGCGCCTCGATCGGACGGCTCCTCGAGGCCGGGCGCGGCGCCGGGAGCCTGGCCGAGCGCGTACGCCAGCAGCCGCTCTCGCTGGTCCTCCTCGACGAGATCGAGAAGGCGCACCCGGCGGTCTTCGACCTCCTGCTCGGCGTGCTCGGCGAGGGGCGCCTCACCGATCTGCTCGGGCGGCGGGTCGACTTCCGCATGACGCTGATCCTGATGACCTCGAACCTGGGGGTCAGCGAGGCGGCGCCGATCGGCTTCGCTGGCGGGGGCGAGGGCGCGGCCTTTCTGGGCGAGGTGCGGCGGCACTTCCGGCCGGAGTTCTTCAACCGCCTCGACCAGGTGGTGCCCTTCCGCGCGCTCTCGCCGGCCGACGTGGTGCGCATCGTCGACCTCGAGCTGGAGAAGGCGCGGCAGCGCGCCGGGCTGCGCCGGAGGAGCCTGCAGCTCGTGGCCTCGGAGGCGGCGCGCGCGCTCCTCGGGCGACTCGGCCACCACCCGACCCGCGGCGCCCGCCCGCTGAAGCGCCTGATCGAGGAGCGCGTGGTCACCCCGCTCGCGGTGCGGCTGGCGCGAGACCCGTCGCTGGCGGCCCGGCGCATCGTGGTCCTCGCCGAGGAGGACCCGGCGCGGGGTGCTCTCGACGCGACCCAGCTCGCGGACGCCATCGTCGTTCACGACAGACAGGGCTGATCGACCGGGATCGCTCGTCGGGGACCGCTCGTCCCGGCTCAGGGCGCGCGCAGCTCGCTCTCGATCTCGCCCACCAGACGACCGTAAGCCTCGGGGTAGAGCTTCAGCCGCTGCATGAGCCCGTCCGCGAGGTGGCGAGCCAGGTCCGGGATGCGGCCTCCGGCCGCGGCCTGCTCGTCGCGCAGCGCGTTCGCCGTCGCCTGCAGCGGACCGCCGCTGGCGACCCAGGCGCGCGCGGCCGGGGTGTTCTGCGCGCTGTTGTAGGCGTTCGCGGCCGTGGAGCGCTCGCTGGCGCGGAGCGACGCGCCGGTCCAGAGCCGGCTCTTGGCCTGCCGCACGACGGCGAGCGCCTCGGGGTTGTCGGTCAGCAGGTAGCCCGTGTAGCGGCGCGCGCTGCTGGCTGCAGGCCGGGCAGAGGGCGCGGTCGGCACGAAGGCCGGCGGCTGGGCCGGGCGGGCGAGCAGCTTCGGCTGGTGACGGTCCACCTCGACCGCGGCGGCATCAAACGGGCCCTCGATCGCCAGGAGGAGGTCACCCGAGCCCCGCGGCGTGGCCCGGAGCTGGTAGGCCTTGTCACTGGAGACCACCACGGAGGCCAGCGCGGGCCAGCGCTGGGCGGCGCGGTAGTTGACGTTCTGCGCGCGGCCCTCCCAGAACGTGGCGCCCCTCTGCAGCCGGGCTCTCCCCTCGCTGTTCAGCGTGGCGCCCAGGCGCGCCTCCACCTCACGCAGGGCCTGCGGCAGGCGCTCGAGCGTCAGCCCGTAGGGGCGGATGGCCTCGGCGACGCGAGCCTCCAGCTGGCTCGGGTGGTACGCCGGCTCGACGGACGTCCGGCTCGCCTTGTTGTAGCGCCGGGACCACGCTTCTTGGGACTCACCGGGGCGCTGGCTGCTCGCGCGGGCCTCCAGGCCGAGGTCACGGCAGGTCAGGAAGGACGGATCGGTGAGGAGCTCCTGCATGCGCATGTAGACCGCGGCGCCACGCGTCGCCTTCTTGAGCGCGCTCAGCAGGGCGAGGTCCTGGCGATTCTCGGGGGTGCGCGGGGGCAAGGTGGCGGGCAGGGAGTAGTACGGATCGCTGGCCGCGGACGCGACGTCCCGCACCGCGAGGTGAGCCGCCCAGGTGCTGGTGCGGTCGAGCCGGAGAGGTGCCCCGGGTCCACCCAGCACCGTGGGGCGCCCGCTGCGGTGGCTGGTCAGGGCCCAGCCCGTGAAGGGCTCGACGGTCCTTGCGGCGACCAGGCTGGCGACCTGCTTCGCGGCGGAGCTGGGCGTCACGCTCCGGCGGTGCGGGCTCGCAGGGGGGAGCGCCAGGCTCGCGGCCGGTCCGGGCAGAGCGGTCGCGCTTCTGGCGGGGCGTTGAGCGACCTGCCAGCGCGGCGGCGCGCCTGGGGGGCTCTTCTTGAGCTCGGCGTGGCCGAGGACGGGGGCGCTCACGAGAACGAGAGCGGTCAGCAGAGTGTGGCGGTTCATTGAAAGATCCTTTTCGACGAGACGAGACGGGTCTCAGGTTGCCTCCCTCGCTCGCTTTGCAGGAACAGTGCCCGGCGGTCGCGCGAGGAGACGCCCGATCATCGTGGAGTTCGCGGCAGGGCTCGCGGCGGCTGGCGACTGCAACGACGAGCATCACTGGCTCGCAGCGGCCACGATGCGACAGGCTTGCTTCGAGACGGCAGCGCGCCGAGGCGCAGATCGCCGCCAGGCGTCGGCGCGACGCTCCGGCGCTCGTCGGAGCCCTCTCGGCTCGCCGCCTCCCGCCGCCTCCCGCCGCCTCCCGCCGTCTCCCGCCGTCTCCCGCCGCCGGAAGGTTGATCCTCCAATCATTTTCGCTGTATGCTAGGGAACGGCTTTTTTGTCCGGCGTATGCTCTGTCCTCGCTGCAAAAAGGAGTACTCGGGGTCGATCGAGACCTGCCCGAAGGATGGGGCACCTCTCTGCGAGCCCGAGGATCTCGCGCGCATCGGCAAGCGGCTCTCCAACTATGAGCTGACGGAGATCCTCGGCCTCGGCGGGATGGGCGTCGTCTACAAGGGCGTCCACCTGCTCCTCGACAAGCCCGTCGCGGTCAAGATCCTCAGCTCCCAGTACAGCCGCCGGCGCTGCCACCCCGAGGACATCCTGCGCGAGGCGCGCGCGGCGAGCCGGATCCGCCACCCGCACATCGTCGACGTCACCGACTTCGGGCTCACCGACGACGGCGCCGCCTACTTCGTGATGGAGTACCTCTCCGGCGACCCGCTCTCGCGCGTCCTCGCTCGCGCCGAGGGCCGCCGCCTGCCGCTGGTCCGGGCCGCGCGCGTCCTGCGCCAGATCGCGGGCGCGCTCGGCGCGGCGCACCAGCTCGGCATCGTCCACCGGGACCTGAAGCCGGAGAACATCTACCTCATCAGCCTCGAGGACCAGCACGCCCGCGGCCGGCAGGACGAGGAGCGTGAGGACCGCGACTTCGTCAAGGTGCTCGACTTCGGCCTGGCCAAGGTCCTCGACATGGAGCCGAGCAGCCGCACGAAGGAGGGGGTCATCGCGGGGACGCCGGTCTACATGTCCCCGGAGCACGCGCGCTGCGACCCCGTCGACGGCCGCGCGGACATCTACTCGCTCGGCGTGGTCTTCTACCAGATGGTGACCGGCCGCCTGCCCTTCGAGGGCAAGTCGCCGCTCGACTTCCTGATGGCGCACGTCGCCGCGCCGGTGATGCCGCCGAACCTCGCCTGCCCCGAGGTCGACCTGGAGATCTCGCGCATCATCCTCCGCTGCCTGGAGAAGAACCGCGACGATCGCTACCAGACCATGGAGGAGCTGCGCGAGGACCTGCGCGAGTACCTCCTCGGCCGCGGTCGCGAGGTGAGCGTGCCGCAGGCCCTGGCGCCCGTGCCGACCGGGCCGCAGCAGCCGTCGCCCGCTGCCTCCGGCCCGCGCGGCGGCGACAGCCTGCCCACCATCGAGAACCCGGCGGGCGGCGCGCTCCTCCAGGAGCTGCACCGCTACAGCGATGAGGACAAGACCGAGCCGCCCGACAGCCTCTCCGCCGAGGCGAGGGCGCGCGCGGCGAGCTTCAGCTCCGCGCGCGCGGCGGCGTTCGCCTCTGGCCGTCCGCTGATGAGCTCCAGCTCGGGGCAGGTGGCGACCTCGAGCTCCGGGCGCGTGATGAGCTCCAGCTCGGGGCACGTCGCGACCTCGAGCTCCGGGCGCGTGGCGGTCAGCGGTGGCTCGTACGCCTCGGAGGAGCCGACCGAGCCGCCCGGGCGGGCGCTGGTGGACTTCCCGATGTCCACCGCCTCCATCGAGCGCCGCGTGGCCCGCAGGAGGCGGCTGCTCCTCGCCAGCATCCTCGGCAGCGTGGCCGCGCTGCTCCTCTTCGGGGTGGTCCTCCGCATCGCGCGCGGCACCGGCTCGCGCGCGCCGGAGCCAGCGCCGCGCGTGCGCATCCACCTGCAGGGGCTGCCCCCGAGGGCGCTCGCCTACGTGGACGGCGAGCTCCGCGCCGAGCGCCCGCTGATCCTCGAGCGCGGCGAGGGCCGGCACAGGGTGCGCGTCGACGCGGAGGGCTTCGTCGCCGAGGAGCGGACGGTGGTGCCGAGCGCGGACCAGTGGCTGATCTTCAAGCTCGCGGCTCGCGCGGCGAGGCCCACGCCGCCCGAGCCGCGGTCGCAGGCGCGCGGGCCGGACGCGCGAGTGCCGGCGAAGGTCAAGCCGGCGAAGGTCGCGCGCCCGCCGGGCCCCCGCTCCCCGGGTCCCCGCCACAAGGTTGCGCGCCCCCCCGAAAAGGGCGACGATCACCGCGCGACCGTCAAGCCCGTGGTGGAGACGAAGCCGGAGCCGCCGAGGCCCGAGCCGAAGGCGAAGCCGAAGCCGAAGGCCCCGCAACCCGCGGGGAAGAAGCACGACCCCGACTGGGTCATCGACCCCGACTGACGGCCGCCGCACGAGGAGACCATGCCGCTGACCGTGCCCCCGCGGTTTCGACGTGTGCTGCCGCTCGCGCCGCTCCGCCTCGCGCTGATCGCCGCGCTGCTGCTGCTCTGCGCACGCCCCGCCGCCGCCGACGACGCGCGCGCCAGGGCGCACAACGAGTCGGCCAAGCGCCTCTTCAACCTCGGCCTCTTCCGCGAGGCGGGCGCCGAGTACAAGCAGGCGTACACGGAGAGCGCGAAGCCGGCCTTCCTCTACAACCTCGGGCAGTGCTACAAGCGGCTCCCCGCCCTCGCCGACCTCGAGCTCGCGCGCTGGTACTTCCAGGGCTTCCTGAAGAACGCGCCGGACTCGCCGCTGCGCGCTCACGTCGAGGCGGAGCTCGCCAAGCTCGAGCGCCGCATCGCCGACGCGCGCGCCGCCGCGCCGTCCGTCGGCGGGAAGGCGCCCGTCTACAAGAGGTGGTGGTTCTGGACGCTGATCGGCGCCGCGGTGACGGGCGCCGCCGTCGGCACCGCGCTGGCGCTCAGGCCATCGGACATGCACCCGCCCGGCACCACCGCGGGCAGCGTGCAGCTCGATCTGCGCGGAGGCCTGAGGTGAGGTCGCGGCTCGCGCGGCTCGCGCTCCTCGGCCTCGCCGCGCTCGCGGGCGCGTGCAGCGGCGCCAAGGTGACGGAGCTCGTCGTCGCGGTGGGGACGAACCTCGCCGTCCCCGCCGAGCTCGACGCCCTGCAGCTCGAGATCGCGCGCGCGAGCAAGCCGACGGTCGTCCGCCTGCTGCCGCTCGTCGCCTCACCGGGCAGCGCGGACTCGATCACGCTGCCCTGCACGATCGGGATCTTCCCCGGCGCCGACCCGAGCGAGCTCCTCACCATCACGGCCGCCGGCCTGAAGGGCAGCGCGCGCGTCGTCGAGCGCAGCGCGAAGCTCACCTTCGTGCCGGACCGGATCATCCTCCTGCGCCTGGACCTCCTGCGCTCCTGCGTCGGCGTGACGTGCGCGCCCGGCCTCACCTGCGATGGCGGCACGTGCGTCTCGCCGGAGATCAAGGAGCCGTGGCTGCTCCCCGACTACGACGAGGCGGTGGCGCTCCGCCGGCTCGAGGGCGGCGCCGGTGACGGTCGCGCGGACGCGCGCACCGACGCGCCGAGCGACCTCGGCCCGCCCGACGTGAAGCCGTGGGAGCACGCCCCTGATCGCGGGGCGGACCACGCGCTGCCCGACGCGAAGCGGGACGCGCCGAAGCTGCTCGACAAGGGCCCCGACAAGGGCAAGGTGGACGCGCCGGTGAAGCTCGACAAGGCGCCGCTGCCGGATCAGAAGAAGGGCGACACCAAGGCGTGGCCCGACACCAAGCCCACGCCGGACCTGGGTCCCCCCTGCGACACCCCGCCCGCCAAGTCATGCAGCGCGGACACGCTCTATCCGTCGATCAGCTGGTGCAAGGTGCCCGCTGGCTGCTACACCGCCGGAGAGCCGTCGACGCTCTGTGGTGCCATCACGACGTCGAAGGTACACATCACGAAGGCGTTCGAGATCTCCACCACCGAGGTGACCGAGCAGCAATTCAAGGACGTCATGGGCTACCCTGCGACGCTCTCCAGCTGCGGGGGCGGAGCGGGCAGTTGCCCGATGGTGAATGTGACCTGGCACGAGGCGATGGCGTACTGCCGAACCCTCTCGGTCAAGCGCTCGCTGCCGGCCTGCTACGTTTGCTCGGGCTCGGGAGCGAGCGTGGTCTGCGATCCCACGCAGATCTTCGGACCGGATTATCTCATCTGCAGCGGTTATCGGCTCCCGACGGACGCGGAGTGGGAGTACGCAGCGAGGGCGGGGACCACGGCGATGACGTACGGGGGTGACCTCACGAACTGCGACACGGACGCGGTCGCGACGGGGATCGCCATCTACAAGGGCTACGGCAGCCAGCGGTGGAAGGTCGCCCAGCGGAGCGCCAACGCCCTCGGTCTCTACGACATGAGCGGCAACGTCTTCGAGTGGGTGTTCGATGGCTGGGCGAACTCCACCAGCGCGGAGAAATGGGATCCTGTGGAGCCAGGTGACCCACAGAAGCCGGAGTACCGTGACGTGCGGGGTGGGGCCTACTACTCCCCCTCCAAGGACCTCCGCTCCGGGTACCGAGGTGCGGCGTGCGGGAGAGTGGGTGGGACCTGCTCCCAGTCGAACTACAGCTATGTAGGGTTCCGCTGCGCGCGCACTCGACCCTGACCTGACCGACCTGACCAGCTAGCTAGCCAGCACCTCGCGACAGATACAGCGCCTCCCACCCAGATCCTGAGGCCGATCGGCTGATTGATCTGTCGTTTCCTGGCTTACCGAAGTGGGGTCTTGCTTTATGCAGACGCCTGCGTAACCTGTTGTGGCATGTTAACTACATCTGATTACTCTGTACCAACCGTTGGTATCAAGACATACATGAAGAACATCTGTAGCTCGTGTCGGACCACCACCTAGCTGGAGGAGGCTGCCAATGAAGAGGCTCACTCTCGTTCTGCTCTCTCTGCTCTCGCTCGCCATCACCGCTTGCGGCAGCGAACAGGCCGACCTCGGTCAGATCGGCAAGGCGGTGACAACCTATGACGGCGGCGGCATCACCCCACCCCCGGTCTACGACGGCGGCGGCATCACCCCGCCCCCGACCTATGACGGCGGCGGCATCACCCCGCCCCCGACCTATGACGGCGGCGGCGTCACCCCGCCCCCGACCTACGACGGCGGCGGCATCACCCCACCCGACGCCGGCGCCTGCAAGAAGGTCAAGATCTGCCACATCCCGCAGGGCAACGTCTGCCAGGCAAAGACCCTCGAGCTCTGCCTGGCCGACGTGAAGGGCCACCTCAAGCACGGCGACCTGCCGTTCCCGTGCCCGACGCACCTCTTCAACCTCGTCTGCAAACCGAAGAAGGGGAAGTAGCACGTGTCCTCCAAGCGCGCAGTGAACCAGACGCATGCCTCCCCTCGTCGGTGGGCGACGGGGGATGAAGGAGAAGAGATGAGCAGCGAAGAGAGAACGATCGAGACCGGAAACCACGTCCACCTCGGACGCTCGCTCCGTGCAGCCGTCGCCGCGGTGCCTCTCGCCGCGGCAGCAGTCCTCCTGCTCGGCGGCGCGCTGCCGGCGCTGACCGCCGGCATCCTCCTCGGCGGGGCGGCGCTCCTCGGCGCGCTCCTCTCGCGGACCGTGCGCGTCGCGGCGCCCTGGGAGCAGGCGGTCATCTTTCGCCTCGGCGAGCGCGTGGCGACGCGCGGCCCGGGCGTGTTCTGCGTCTGGCCGCTCCTCGACCAGGTGCACTTCGTCGACCTCCGCCGGCGAGCGCTGCGCCTCGGCAAGCAGCAGGCGCTCACCCTCGACCAGGTCGGCGTGACGCTCGAGGCGACGCTCTTCTTCGAGATCGGCGATCCCGCGCAGGCGCTCGTCGCCGCCGAGGACCTGCGTGTGGCGGTGGCCGAGGTGAGCCAGGCGAGCCTGCGCGCGGTGACCGCGCGGCTCCTCTGCTCGACGCTGAAGGTGCACCCGGAGCAGGTGCAGGACGAGGTCGCGACGGAGATCCACAAGCGCACCGCGAGCTGGGGCGTGCGCGTGGACGCCGTGCGCCTCCTCGAGGTCACGGTGACCGACCCGGGCCGCAGCTTCGAGGCGCCGACGGCGACGCGCGAGCTGGCGCGGCCGGTCTTCGCCGACGTGCCGGCGGTGCCGCCGCACGTGATCGCGGACGTCGACGGCCTGAGCCGCGGCGACGCCGAGGACGTGGTGGTCTTCCCGGCCGACCTCGGGCGCCAGCTGGAGCGCCTCGAGGCGGCGCGGCGCGGCGGGAACAAGCTGCCCGACTAGCCCGCGGCTCGTCGGCAGCGCAGTGGCTCGTTCGCGCGCTCGTCCGGTTCGCGCGCTCGTGCGCCTGCTCTCTCGGGGCTGCGTGCCCACCACGTAGCCCGGCGCCCACCTGGTTCTCCCCGATCAGCTCTCCCGATCAGCACTCCCCGATCAGCACTCCCGGCTCCCGGCTCAGCTCTCCCGGCTCTCTCCGGATCAGCACTCCCCGAGCAGAGCTACTGGATCTCCTCCGGCGACCCCGGCGGCGGCGGCGGGGGTGGCGGCGGCGGGGGCGCTGGCTTCCTCGGCGCGGGTGGTTGCGGGGGCCTCGCGGCGGGCGGCGCGGACGGGTTCTGCTGCGGGTAGCCTGGCGGCGCATAGCCCGGCTGCTGCGGATAGCCCGCCGGCGGATAGCCCTGAGGCGCGTAGCCCGGCTGCTGTGGGTAGTAACCGGGCTGCGCCGGGTAGTACCCCGGATACGGCGGGTACGGCCGCATCGCCGCGCGCTTGCGCCGCCGCTCGGCCGGCCCCTCGCCGAACGGCACCGTGATCCACGCCGAGAGCGCGGGCCCGCCGTAGGCGACCGGCTCGCGCGTCACCGGGTAGTAGATCTCGACGGTGAGGTCGAGGATGCGCTTGAGGTGCAGCTGCAGCCCGCCGAGCGCCATGAAGTACATCCGGCCGAAGGTCACGTTGTCGTCGTCGTTGAAGAAGAGCTCGGTGGTGTAGACGAGCTCGTTCCGCGTGTTCGTCGGCTGGTTGCGGCCGGCGATGCCGCCGAAGATGATGACCGGGCCCACCTTGAAGCTGGGGATGGCCCAGAGGCTGATCACCGCCGTGGTGTCCGTCCCCGAGTCGATCTGGCGGCAGAGGCTCGAGCAGCCCTCGTAGACCGAGTACGGCGCGAAGGTCCAGAGCGCCTCGAAGCCGAGGCCGAGGCGGAAGAACGGCGCGAACTTGATCGAGTACTGCATGGTCGGCCCGAAGCTGACGACCGGCGCGTCGGGCGGCGGCGGCAGGTCGCGCGCGATCGGATCGGCGCCCTGGCGCATGCCGAACTCGAACTTGGGTCCGAGGGTGAGCCCCTCGACCACGGTGAAGTCCGCCTGCACGCCCCACTGCGAGCGCGGGATGTAGAGCCCGGCCTTCACCGAGCCGCTGAGCTGGATCGGCGTCGAGGCGCGCAGGAACGTGGAGTTCCCGAGGCTGACCCCGACGAGCTGGTCGTCCCCGCCGAAGCCGGTGGAGAGCGGCGGCGTGACCGCCGGGACCAGCGCCGAGCGCGTGATCTGGTGGGCCTGGCAGCCCGCGAGGGCGAGGGTGACGGCGACCAGCAGCAGCGGTCTCATGGCTCGCATCGCTCGCATCGCTCCTCCTCGGCAGCCCGGGTGTCCAGGATCACCGCCCGGCGTGCGGCGACGCGATGATCTGGCTCACGGCTGTCGCGGTTCGTGACCTCGACGTGGCCCTCCGGGATCGCTCCCTCACCCGGCGCTGCGCGCCTCCGCCCGCACCCTGCCCCTACGGGAGCAATTGTCTGCGAAGCCGTGCCCCGAGGACAAGCGCCGCGTCCGGCCTCTCCGGCCGGCCGGGCGGGCGCGTCAGCCCTCGCCGGGGACGTCCGCGGAGAAGTCGAGCGTGGCGAGGAGGTGCTTGCGCCGCCGGTCCGCGATGACGAGCGGCCGGTCCGTCGGACGCGAGACGGTGAGGCGCCGCGAGAGCTCGCGATAGCCGTGCTGCTCGCTCGCGGGCGCGACCTCGCGGCGCCCGGCGCCGAAGACGAAGACCTCCTCACCCTCGCGGAGCGTGCGCACCTCGAGCCGGTAGCCACGGGCCGGGCGGAGCACAGGGGGCGCGCCGCGCCACGCAGCGAGCTGCGCGAGGATCCGCGCTGGCTCCTTCTGGACGGTCGCGTCGTCGAGGCGGAGCAGCGCCACCGCGCCGTGCCCCTGCACGAGCGCCTTGCCGCTCGCGTCGACGACCTCGAAGTCCCCGACCCGCGTCTCCTCGAACATCGTGAACCAGTTGAGGTCCTTTCCCTCCGCGTCCTTCGCCTGCACGCGCAGGTGCCAGCCGATGAGGCGGGCGCCGCCGACCGGGTCCGGCAGCGGCGCGAGCGCGAGCGCGCTGCCCTCGATCGCCACCAGCCCGTCCCGCGCGTCGGCGACGCGCGAGAGGGGGTATGCCTCGATCTGCTGGCGCAGCGCCCGCGCGCGGCGCGCGTGGTCCCGGAGGTAATACGCCGCCGAGCCGACGATCGGCAGCAGGAGCACGCCGAGGAAGACGAGGAGCTCCATCAGCGCCAGCATACACGAGCGCCGCTGACGGCTGGCGGAGACTTTCCGATCTCCATGTCCGAAAACGGCCAGACAGGTGGCGCGGCCGGCGCTATGGTCACTCCATGAAGCTCGACGCCGACGCCTGCTACCGCGCGCTCCTGGCCCATGACGCGCGCTTCGACGGCATCTGGTTCGTCGGCGTCACCTCGACGGGGATCTACTGCCGACCCGTCTGTCGCGCGCGGACGCCGCGCCGCGAGCACTGCGAGTTCCTCGCGAGCGCGGCGCTCGCCGAGCAGCGCGGCTACCGGCCGTGCCTGCGCTGCCGGCCGGAGCTCGCGCCGGGTCACGCGTGGTGGGGCGGCGCGAGCCGCCTGGCGGCGGACGCGGCGGCGCGCATCGAGGCGGGCGCGCTCGCTGAGGGCACGGTCGCTGAGCTCGCGGCCGAGCACGGGCTCGGCGAGCGCCAGCTCCGCCGCGTGCTGCGCCAGGAGCTCGGGGTCTCGCCGGTCGAGCTCGCGCAGACGCACCGCCTGCTCCTCGCGAAGCGCCTCCTCGTCGATACGCGGCTGCCGATGGCCGAGGTCGCGTTCGCGGCCGGCTTCTCCAGCGTGCGCCGCTTCAACGCGCTCTTTCGCGAGCGCTACCGGCTGCAGCCCGGCGCGCTGCGGCGCGACGGCGGGCGCGCGCTCGCGAGCGCGGCCGGCGACCACCTGAGGCTGCGGCTCAGCTACCGACCGCCGCTCGACTGGCCCGCGCTCCTCGGCTACCTCGGCCGCCGCGCGCTCCCCGGGGTGGAGCTCGTCGAGGCGGGATGCTACCGGCGCGCGGTCTCGCTCGGCGGCAAGCAGGGCTGGGTCAGCGTCGAGGCCGCGGCGGAGGGGCCAGCGCTCGAGGTGGAGGTCACGAGCAGCCTGGCGCCGGTGCTCGCGCCGCTCCTCGGCCGCCTGCGGCGGCTCTTCGACCTCGACGCGGAGCCCGCGCGGATCGCCGAGGGGCTCGGCGCCGATCCCCGCCTCGCCGCCTCCGTCGCAGCGCGGCCGGGGCTGCGCGTGCCCGGCGCGTTCTGCGGCTTCGAGCTCGCGCTGCGCGCCGTCCTCGGCCAGCAGGTGAGCGTGCGCGGCGCGACGACGCTCGCGGGCCGCTTCGTGGCGGCGTTCGGCGAGCCGTGCGCGACGCCGCTGCCCGGCCTCACGCACGCGGGCCTCGCGCCCTCTCGCCTGGCCCGCCAGCGGCTCGAGGCGGTGGCCGCGCTCGGCCTGCCGCGCGCGCGGGCGGAGGCGGTGATCCACCTCGCGCGCGCCGCCGAGCGGGGCGCGCCTCGCCTCGAGCCCGGCGGCGATCCCGAGCGCGCGATCCAGGCGCTGACGGCGCTCCCCGGCCTCGGCGAGTGGACCGCGCAGTACATCGCCATGCGCGCGCTGCGCTGGCCCGACGCGCTCCCGCACACCGACCTCGGCCTGAGGAAGGCGCTCGGCGGCGCGACCCCGCGCCGCGTCCGCGAGCTCGCCGAGATCTGGCGCCCCTGGCGCGCCTACGCGCTGATGCACCTCTGGGAGAGCCTGCCGGCCGCGCCGGCGAGGACCCCGAGGAGAGGAGGCCGAGCACCATGACCATGACCATGACCATGAGCCCCCCCGGGCACCAAGACCACGGACGAGGCGGCCGCACGCGCGGCCACCGGCGCGCCGCTCCGCTACGCCACGCTGGAGAGCGCCGTCGGCGAGCTCGTCCTCGCCGGAGACGGCGAGGTGCTGACCGCGCTCCGCTTCGAGGGCGGGCCGGCCGCGGGCTGGCGGCACGACCCGGGCGCCTTCGCCCGGGGGCGCGAGCAGCTCCGCGCCTACTTCGCCCGCGAGCTCCGCGTCTTCGACCTGCCGCTGCGCCTCGAGGGGACGCCGTTCCAGCGCGAGGTGTGGGAGGCGCTGCGGAGGATCCCGTACGGCACCACCACCTCCTACGGCGCGCTCGCCGCCTCCCTCGGCCGTCCCCGCGCGGTGCGCGCGGTGGGCGCCGCGAACGGCCAGAACCCCATCGCGATCATCGTCCCCTGCCACCGGGTGATCGGGGCGGACGGCGGGCTCACCGGCTTCGGCGGCGGGCTCCCGCGCAAGCGGGCCCTCCTCGAGCTCGAAGGCGCGCAGCTGTCGCTGCCGCCAGGGTGACCCGCCGAGCGCGCGAGCTCGCCAGCTGGCGTGTAAACCCTTCGCCCCGCTGCCCGGTCTAGAAGGTGATCAGCGCATTGACCCGCCGCGCTGATCGCTGAGGCGAAGGGATGATGACAGCGCTAGCATGGGCAGAGGCCGCCGGACGCGGCCAGGCGAGGGCAGCGATGCTGGACCCTGACGGGCCGGATGTGGACGCGGCCGCGAGCGGCGACCTGGCCGCCGCGGGACGCCTCTACGCCCGTCACCGCAACCGGGTGACCGGCCTCGCGCGCCTCCTCACCGGCAACCGCGGCGACGCCGAGGACGTCTGCCAGGACGCGTTCCTGCGGGCGCTCTCGGGGCTCGACGGCTTCCGCCGCGAGGTCCCCTTCGCGGCCTGGCTGAGCCGCATCGCGGTGAACCGCTGCCGCGACCTGCACGCCCGGACGCAGACGCGCCGGCGGCTGGCGCTGGTCGAGGACTCGAGCGCCGCGCTGCTCGCGACGCGGCCGCAGCCCGAGCTCCAGGCCGCGCTGCGGCAGGCGCTCGGCCGCCTCAGCGACGGGCAGCGTGAGGTCTTCGTCTGCCACGACGTGCTCGGCATGGGCCATCAGGAGATCGGCTTCGCGCTCGGCTGCGCCGAGGGGACGAGCAAGGTCCAGCTCCACCGCGCGCGGCTGCGGCTGCGCGCGATCCTGGCAGGAGAGGAGCCATGAGCTGCGAGGAGAGGAGAGAGCTGATCGCGGCCTCGCTCGACGGCGGGCTCGCGCCCGAGGAGCGGGCGGACCTCGAGGCGCACCTCGCGGGCTGCGCGGCCTGCGCCGCCCTCGCGGCGGAGCTCCGCGCGCTGCGCGGCGCCGCGGCCGGCCTCCTCGAGGACGCCGGCCCCGGTGACTGGGCCGCGCTGGAGCGCGCGCTCCGCTCGCGTGACGCGGGCAGCGGCCGCTCCCGTGACGCGAGCAGCGGCCGCTCGCGCCCGCGCTGGCGCTGGCTCGGTCTGGCCGCCGCCGCGGTGCTCCTCGCGGCGCTCTCCGTCGTGCTCGTCCTCGCCGGCCGCGGCGGTGGAGAGGCCGGCCGCGCGCGCCTGGAGCTGGCGCGCCTCGAGGCCCAGCAGGAGCGCACGGTGGCGGCGCTGCAGCAGCTCGTCTCGCGGCGGCGTGCGGGCTGGGACCCACGCCTGCAGGACGCCTTCGCGCGCGGCGCGGCGCAGGTGGAGGCGGCGCTCGAGGACTGCCGCCGGGCGCTCCGCCGCGACCCGACCGACCTCGCGCTCCGCGCCAGCCTGCTCGAGGCCTACCAGCGCAAGGTCGAGCTGCTGCGGATCTTCTCCGGGCTCGACGAGGAGGGAACGCGATGAGGACCGTGATGACCCCTGGCCTGCTCGCGCTCACGATCGCGCTCGGGCTCGGGCTCGCGCGGCCCGCCGCGGCCGCACCCTCGCGCGTGGTGGTCCGCGGCGGCTCGGGCGACGTGCTCGTCACGGCCTCGGCGCAGGCGAAGGAGGTGACGGGCAGCGGCCGCATCGCCGCCACGGGCGACACCGTGCAGGTGCAGGGCACCACGCCCGACGAGCGCCTCACCCTCACCGTGCCCGCCGCCGTGAGCCTGAGCGTCGTCACCTGGAGCGGCAAGATCGAGGTGCGCGGCGTCCGCGGCGAGCTCGAGCTCCGCAGCGTCTCCGGCGACCTGGTGGTCAGCGGCCCGCCGCGCGGCCTATCGGCGCGGACCGTCTCCGGCGCTGTGCGCGCCGAGGTGGCGGGCAAGGCCAGGGTGAGGTCGGTCAACGGCGCGGTCTCGCTGCGCGGCAGCCTGGCGGACGTCGAGGTCACCAGCGTCAGCGGCAAGGTGACGCTCGCCGGCTTCAGCGGCGGGAGCGTCAGCACCACCTCGGGCGGCCTCAGCGTCGAGGGCACCCTGGGCAAGGGGAGCACCGCGCGGCTCCGCGCGCACTCGGGCGACGTGGGGGTCAAGCTGCGGGCCCCGGCCGGCGTCAGCTACGCGCTGCGCAGCTTCTCAGGCGCCCTCCGGCTCAGCCTCGGCGGCAAGAGCAGCAGCGCCGACCAGCGCGCGGAGGGGAGCTGGGAGGGCGGCGGCGCGCGCCTCGACTGCAGCACCTTCAGCGGAGCGGTCCAGGTCGAGCTGCGGCGGTAGCGCCGCCGCTCGCGCTCGCTCCGATCACCCACCACACGAAGCAGCAGCCTCGCGTGAAGCGGCCGCCTCGCGGCGGCAGAGGAGGAGTCCATGTCCATGCGTCCACGGAGGACAGCCCTGATCTGCAGCAGCCTCACCCTGAGCCTCGCGCTCGTCACCCTCGAGCAGCCGGCGCGGGCCGCGGAGGGGGAGCTCCAGCGGAGCTTCACCCTCGGCCCGACGCCGCGGGTCGAGCTGCGCAACCTGAGCGGCCGCGTGCGGGTCGAGGGCGGCAAGAGAGAGACCGTCGAGCTCCGCGCCCGCAAGGAGGGCGGCAGCGCCGAGGAGCGAGCGCGGGTCAGCGTCGAGGTCAGCGTGAGCGGCTCCACGCTCCAGGTCCGCACGCGCTGCCCCGAGGAAGGTGCCCTTCATCGCGGAGCCTCCGCAGGAGGCGAGCAGGACCGCGGAGCGTGCGGCCGGGTCAGCGTCCACTACGAGCTGAGGCTCCCCCGCGGCGCCCGCCTCGAGGTGAAGGCCGTGAGCAGCCCGGTCACCGTCGCTGGCGTCGAGGGCGCGCTGGAGCTCTCGACCGTCAGCGGGCCCATCACGGTGAGCGGCGCCGGGGCCGCCGCGCGGCGGCTCCGCAGCGTCAGCGGCGCCGTCACCTGCAGCGGCGGCAGCGGCGAGCTCCGCGCTTCGACCGTGAGCGGCCCGCTCACCCTCGAGCGGCCCGCCTCCACGGGCGGCGAGCTCGAGGCCCGCGCGGTGAGCGGGCC
This sequence comes from Myxococcota bacterium, assembly GCA_022710245.1. Next base: position 5,405 of record JAKLHH010000008.1, on the reverse strand, counting down.
GGTGCGGCTCCGCCTCGCCCGCAGCGCGCGCGCTGACCTCGAGCTCCGCAGCCTCTCGGGCCCGCTGCAGAGCACGCTCCCGCTCACCGCCGAGGAGCGCGACCGCCACCGCCTGCGCGGCAAGCTCGGCGGCGGCGGCGCCCGCGTGCGGGCGAGCACCGTCTCGGGGCCAGTGGAGGTGGGGCCGCTCTGATGGTTGGTCGCGGCAGCTCCCCGCCACCGCCCGACGTGCGGGGCGCCGCTCCAGTGGTTGGTCGCGGCAGCTCCCCGCCACCGCCCGACGTGCGGGGCGCCGCTCCAGTGGTTGGTCGCGGCAGCTCCCCGCCACCGCCCGACGTGCGGGGCGCCGCTCCAGTTGTTGGTCGCGGGAGGGACGCGCTGGTCGCGGGAGGGACGCGCTGGTCCCGGATGGCGCCCGGATGGCGCCCGACGTCAGCGTCAGCGTCCAGGTCCGCGTCGGCGTGGGACGCCCGGTCGCCAGGTCAGACGCCCGGTCGCCAGGTCAGCGCTTGGCCTTGCCGACGGAGAGCTTGGAGTTGATGTTCTGCGCGATGCGCAGGTGGTTCTCCAGCGTCGGCAGCGTCTCGGTGACCCAGGTCTTCAGGTCGGGGTCCGAGGCCTGCCGCTGCTCTTGGCGGAAGCTCGCCACCTCGTTGCGGTGGTCCTCGAGCATCATCCGCATGTAGCTGCGGTCAAACTCGGCGCCGCTCATCGACCTCATCTGGCGGACCGTCGCGGCCTGCTTGTCGTTCAGCTTGGACGGCAGCGTGACGCCCTTCTTCTCCGCCAGGCGCTTCAGCTCGTCGCCCGACTGCATGTGCGCCTTGACGATGCGGTCCGCGTAGGACTTCACATCGGCGCTCGCCGCCTTGTCGCGCGCGACCTTGCCCAGCTCGACCGCCATCAGGTTGCCTCCCGCGGTGGTCTCGATGAAGGCGCGGTCCACCGCGCTCAGCTTGGCGTCGCTCTTCTGCGCGTGCTTGCCCTTGCTCTGCTGGCGCGCCCACGCGGGCTGTGCTCCGGCCGAGAGCCCGACCGTCAGGATCAACCCCGTCACCCACACCAGTGCTCGCATCGTCTCCTCCTTCAGGTTCGTTCGTGGAACGTCACGCCGCGCGCACAGGCAAGAAGAGGACCAGCTGGCCGGGGCGCGGCGGAGCTGCCAGCGCCCCGAGATCGCGTGGGGAGGGCTCAGGCGAGCGCGGGCGTGGGGGTCGCGGCGGGGGAACTGACCCCCTCGGGTGCGGCGTTTTCCACGCCCCGCTCCGGCAGGCGCGCTTCACACGCCCGCCCGGCGCCCGGCTGGCCCGCCTCCGGGCGGCGGCAGCGCGGCGGTGCTCTCCGCGCCCCCAGCTGCCGCGCGAGCTGCTCCTCGACAGCGGGCGCGCAGCGGAGCTGCTCCAGCTGCGCGGCCGCCGCCGGCCCGAGGCGCTCGAGGGCACGCGCCACGCGGTCAGCGAGGCCGAGCAGGCCGTAGCTCTCGTGTCCCCGGGAGAGAAACGAGAGCGCGTCGGCCTGGTTCAGCACCGCCTGCTCGGGGCTATCGGCCGGGCGCTCGTGCTGCTCGATCAGCCGCTCCGCGACGCGCAGCACCTCCCGGTCCAGGTCGAGGCTCGCCAGCCAGAGGCGGGTCAGGCGGGCGCTCGCGCGGGCGTGCGCGTCGCGAGAGGCCTGCAGGTGGACGCCGGCGGGCTCGCTCCTCACCTCGGGGTCGAGGATCGCGCGCTCGACGTCGTGAAAGAGCGCGGCGAGCTGCACCGCGGTGCTCGCCTCCGGGTCGAGGCGCAGCGCCCACTGCCAGGTGTCCAGCGCGTGCCGGTGATCGGCGCGGATGATCGGGTTGGAGAGCTCGTGCAGGTGGCGGTGGCGGACCAGCACCTGGTCGAAGACCGCGCGCGACGAGCGGCGGTTGCGACGGTCGAGGAGGTGCTGGTAGCGCGTCAGCACCTGCAGCGCGAGCGGCAGCGCGTCCTCGGCGCAGCGCGCGACGAGGCGCAGGCAGAGCGTCGATGGTCCCACCGGGTGGCCGGCGCCACGCGCGGGCTCCACCGCGGCGTCGAGGCTGTGCAGGCGGTCCGGCGCCCACCAGTCGCGTGAGTCGATCCGGGAGTTGACCAGCGCGCCCCCGCCCGCGGGTTGCCCCGGGTCGGACCCGCGGACCTCGAGCGCCACCGTCGGGAACTCGCGACCGAGGAGCGAGAGGTCCAGCCCGCCGGCGCATGCGCTGCCGCCCGCCGGCACCACGATGATCACCCGAGTCAGCACGGGGCTCCGCCTCAGCTCGATGGTGTGCTGTGGCAATGTGCAAGTCGCCGGCCAGCCCGCCCCTGCAGCGTGGCGGCTCGCAAGAGGGGTAGGGCAAAGGAGGACGGGGAGATCGCCGCAAGGAGGGTTCGCCAGCTCACAGCGTCAGCGGCGATGCCGGGTGGAATCGCGCGCCGAGCTGCGTGAGAGTCCCCAGAGCGGCGAAGGGTCCGGTCCGGGCACCTGCGGGGTGACCGTCGGGGGCTGGGTGACCGTCGGGGGCTGGCTGGCGGCGGGAGTGGTCAGCCCTTGATCACACCCAGGGGGCCTCGAGGGCGGGCGACGTGTAGGTGAGTTCGGGGCACGCGCGGGCCTCGAGGGCGGGCGACGTGTACGCGCGTTCGGGGGCACGCGCGGGCGACGCGGTCAGCCCTTGATCACACCCAGGGGGCCTCGAGGGCGGGCGACGTGTACGTGCGTTCGGGGGCACGCGCGGGCGACGCGGTCAGCCCTTGATCACGCCCAGGGGACGCAGCCGGGCGACCTTCCTCGCGAGGCCCGCGCCCACCACGCACTCGACCACGTCATCGACGTCCTTGTACGCGCGCGGGTGCTCCTCGGCGAGGCCGGTGCGGCTGCGCGCCTTGGCGATGACGCCCATCGCCGCCAGCTCCTCCTCGACGCGCGCCCCGCGCGCCTCCTTCACCGCGGCCGTGCGGCTGAGCACGCGCCCGGCGCCGTGACAGGTGCTGCCGAAGGTCTGCTCCATCGCCCCGGGCGCGCCGACCAGGACATAGCTCGCGCGGCCCATGTCGCCCGGGATCAGCACCGGCTGCCCGACGGCGCGGTAGACCTCGGGGAGCTCGGGGTGACCGGGCGGGAACGCGCGGGTCGCGCCCTTGCGGTGCACGCACACCAGCCGCGGCTCGCCGTCGACGGTGTGGGTCTCCAGCTTGGCGATGTTGTGGGCGACGTCGTAGACCTGCCGCAGGCCGAGCGCGGCCTCGCTCTCGCCGAAGAAGACCTCCAGCGTGCGCCGCATCAGCGTGGCGAGGAGCTGCCGGTTGCACCAGGCGAAGTTCGCCGCCGCGCGCATCGCCGCCAGGTACTCGCGCCCCTCCTCGCTCTCCACCGGCGCGCAGACGAGCTGCCGGTCGGGCAGCTCGATGCCGTACTTGCGCGGCGCGTTCCGCAGCTTCTTCAGCGCGTCCTCGCAGACCTGGTGCCCGAGCCCGCGCGAGCCGCTGTGGATCATCAGCGTGACCTTGCCCTCCTCGAGCCCGAAGGCGCGCGCGACCGCCTCGTCGTAGACGCGCTCGACGTACTGCACCTCGCCGAAGTGGTTACCCGAGCCCATCGTCCCGCACTGGTCGCTGCCGCGCTCGTAGGCCTGCGCGCTCACCGCCTCGGGGTCGGCGCCGTCGAGGCGGCCGCCCGACTCGGTGCGCTCCAGGTCGTCCTCGCTGGCGAGGCCGCGCCCGAGCAGGAACTCGACGCCGCGCTCGAGGAGCCGCGCCAGCTCCTTCTTGCTGAAGCGGAAGGGGCCGCCCGTGCCGACGCCGACCGGCAGGTCGCGGAAGAGCGCGATCATCAGGTCGCCCGCGCGCGCGCGCACCTCGGTGACGGGGAGGTCGCTGCGCAGCAGGCGCACGCCGCAGTTGATGTCGTAGCCGACGCCGCCCGGCGAGACGACCCCGCCCGCCGCCACGTCGGTGGCGGCCACGCCGCCGATGCAGAAGCCGTAGCCCCAGTGCACGTCGGGCATCGCCAGCGAGGCGCCGATGACGCCGGGCAGGGTGGCGACGTTCGCCACCTGCTCAGGGCCGCCGCCCTCGAGGACCTCCTTGATCAGCTTCTCGCTGGAGTAGATGACGCCGTCGACGCGCATGCCGGCGTGGCTGCCGCGCGGGATGCGCCAGCGGTGCTCGTCGAGCTGCTCGATCGTCCCGCGATAGGGAGTGCCCATGCTGCTCCTCCTCTCGGAGAGGACCGCTAGAGGTCGAGGATGACGCGCGCGTGCCAGGCGCCGTCCCGCTCCGCGACCTCGAGCTGGTGATAGGTGACCGCCTTGACCTCGGCGGCGCGCTCGTGCCGCGCGGGGTCGAAGGGCTCGCCGGCGAGCTCCGCGCGCAGGTGGCGCGGCGAGGCCTCGAGCACGCGCGCGGACGCCACCGCGAAGCGCGAGACCTCGACGAGCCGCAGCACCTCGCAGAGGAAGTCCACGGCGAGGCCCGCCGCGTCGTCCGCCTCCTCCTGGACCGCGAGGGCGCGCCGCTCGCGGGCCGCCACCTGCGCCCGCGGGCAGACCACGTCGGCCAGCCCCTCGGCCAGCGCCTCGAGCAGCTCGGCCAGCGTGTCCGCGCGCGCGGCGAGCCCGACGTCGGCCGTGTGCTCGAAGATCTCGACCTGCTTCGCCATCGCTCCTCCGCGGTCGGCTCGCGGTCGCCGCCGTAAGTGGCAGCGCCAAAGTATAGATTGTCCGCCGGCCGTCCGCCGCGGGCAACCTCGCCGTCGACGCCGTCGATCCCGCTCGCCGCGCTCAGACCCCTGTGCAATCTCGGGGTGCAGGCTCGAGACCTGCCCCTCGAGATTGCGCACTTCTGTGCAATCCTGGCCTGAGGTCTCGAGACCTGCCGCCGGGATTGCGCAGATCTGTGCAATCCCGGGCTGCAGGCTCTAAACCTGGCCCCCGAGATTTCACGGGACACGGCCACGCGGCCCCGGGCTCGCGGGGCTCGCGGCCGCCGCCTGGCGCGGCAGCGCCGACCCATGAGATTCTCCGCGGGCGACCTCTCCGCGGACAACCTCGCGGGCGACCTCTCCGCGGGCAACCTCGCGGGCGACCTCTCCGCGGGCAGCCTCGCGGGCGACCTCTCCGCGGGCAGCCTCGCGGGCGACCTCTCCGCGGACAGCCTCGCGGGCGACCTCGCGGGCGACCTCTCCGCGGGCAGCCTCGCGGGCGACCTCACCGCGGGCAACCTCGCGGGCGACCTCTCCGCGGACAACCTCGCGGGCGACCTCTCCGCGGGCAGCCTCGCGCGCGACCTCATCGCGGGCAACCTCGCGGGCGACCTCACCGCGGGCTCACCGCGACTTCGGGGCGGCGCGCCCGATCCTGGAACGCTGCCCCATTTTGGAGCGGCGGCAACCCCACGCGTCAC
>JAKLHH010000799.1 GCA_022710245.1 Myxococcota bacterium | reverse complement strand
TGCGGGAGCGCAACCTCGACGAGCGCGCGGTGCAGGCGTTCGCGGCCATGTACCGCGCCTACCGCGAGGGCGACACCGGCAAGGTGCCCTGGGGCGAGGTGGAGCAGCCGCGCGCCGGCGACATCGTCACCTGGGGCGAGGTGGCCAGGCCCGAGCTCCGCGAGCGCGGCCTCGGGCTCCTCTCGCAGCTCGTCGTCATCCGCCTCAACGGCGGGCTCGGCACCACGATGAAGCTCGAGCGCGCCAAGTCGCTGATCCAGGTGCGCGACGGGCTCTCCTTCCTCGAGCTCTCGGTGCGCCAGGTGCTGCGCCTGCGCGAGCGGCACGGGACCCCGGTGCCCTGGATGGCGATGAACAGCTTCCGCACCCGCGAGGACACCCTCGCCGCGCTGGCTGGCCGCGAGGAGGTCGCGGTCCGCGGCCTGCCCATCGACTTCCTGCAGAACATGGTCCCGCGCATCGACCGCGCCAGCGCGCTCCCGCTCGAGACCGGAGGCGCCGACGACGGCTGGGCGCCGCCCGGGCACGGCGACCTCTACCTGACGCTCTGGGTCAGCGGCCTCCTCGAGCGGCTGCAGCGCGAGGGGATCCGCTGGGCGTTCGTCTCCAACGTGGACAACCTCGGCGCCACCGTCGACCCGGGCATCCTCGGCTACCTCGACTCCCGCGGCATCGAGTTCGCCATGGAGGTGGCGCCGAAGAGCCTCGCCGACGTCAAGGGCGGGACCCTGATCCGGCACCGCGGCAGGCTGATGCTCCTCGAGGGCGCGCAGGTCGAGGAGGCGCACCTGCCCGACTTCCAGGACATCAAGGTCTTCTCGGTCTTCAACTCGAACAGCATCTGGTGGCGCGTCGACGCGGTCCTCGAGCGGCTGCGGCGAGGCGCGCTCACCATGCCGCTGATCGTCAATCCGAAGAAGGTGGAGGGGCGCGAGGCGATCCAGCTGGAGAACGCCATGGGCGCCGCGATCGGCTGCTTCGACCGCGCGATCGGTCTGCGCATCCCGCGCGAGCGCTTCGCGCCGGTGAAGGCGACCTGCGATCTCCTCGCGGTGCGCTCGGACGCCTACGTCCTCGACGAGGACCTCGCGATCCGGCCGAGCCCGGCGCGCGACGCGGCGCTCGGCCCGCCGGTGATCAAGCTCGACGACGCCTACTACAAGGGCATCGACGACTTCGAGGCGCGCTTCCCCCACCCGCCGTCGCTGGTCGCCTGCCGGCGGCTGACCGTCGAGGGGGACCTCAAGCTGAGCGAGGGGGTGCGGCTCGAGGGGGAGGTCACGCTGCGCAACCCCTCCGCCGAGCAGCGGCTCGTCCCCGCGGGGGTCGTCCTCGGCTCGGGCACCCACACCTTCTGACGCACCCCTCCCGTCGCCCGGCGCGCCTTGCCCGCTTGATCGCTTGACCGCGCCGCCGCGACGCTGCACTCTCCGCACCGATGCGCCAGCCCGAGAGCCTGACCCCGCTCGTCGACCAGGGGATCATCCAGGAGGTGGTCCGCCCGCTGATGAGCGGCAAGGAGGCGCAGATCTACCTGGTCGTCTCTGGCGACGAGCTGCGCGTCGCCAAGGTCTACAAGGAGGCGCAGGCGCGCAGCTTCCGGCAGCGCGCCGAGTACACCGAGGGCCGCGCCGTCCGCAACACGCGCACCCAGCGCGCGATGGGGCGGCGCTCGCGCTTCGGCCGCGCCGAGGACGAGGCCCGCTGGCGCTCGGCCGAGGTCGACGTCATCTCCCGGCTGTGGGCGGCCGGCGTGCGCGTGCCCCAGCCGCACTGCTTCAGCGACGGCGTCCTGGTGATGGAGCTGATCAAGAGCGCTGACGGCGAGCCGGCGCCGCGCCTGGCGGACGTGGCGCTCGACCGCGCCGAGGCCAGCGCGGTCTTCACGGCGCTCCTCTCGGCGGTGGTGAGGATGCTCTGCGCCGGCGTCGTGCACGCCGACCTCTCGGACTTCAACGTGCTGCTGGGCGCGGGCGGGCCGGTGGTGATCGACTTCCCCCAGGCCGTCGACGCCGCGCAGAACCAGAACGCTCGCAAGCTGCTGGTCCGCGACGTCGACAACCTGACGGCGTTCCTCGCGCGCCTGGTGCCGGGACAGCGCCGGCTGCCCTACGGCCAGGAGCTCTGGGAGCTCTACGCGCGCAGCGAGCTGACGCCGGAGACGCGACTCACCGGCCGCTACCGGCCGCCGAAGGGCAAGGCCGACGAGCGGGCCGTGCTGCGCGAGATCGAGGCGGCTGCCCGCGAGGCGCAGCGGCGGCGCGAGTCGCTCGGCTGAGCGCGACCGTGCGCTGATCCGAATCACGCCCCCCCCAAAGTACTCCACCGGGTCGGCCGTGCAGCGGCCCACGTCGCAGGCTGGCTCCTCCGTGCTGGCCAGCCTCGGCGGCTTCACGTACGATCAGCGCAAGGTGACGCGATGACCGGACCCAGGAAGCGAGCGCTCAGCCCACCTCTCGACATTCCGCTGGTGGTCGCCCGCGCAGCTCGGCTACTGCGCGCTGCGGGCGTGCAGGAGTTCGCCCTGATCGGCGGCAGCGCCGTCCGCGCGCACGGGCTCGAGCGGACCACCAAGGACGTCGACTTCGCCGTGCGGGAGTCGGCGCTCCCAGCTGTGCTCGCGCGCTTCACCGGTGCGGTGCGGCAGCTCGTCATCGGGGGCGTCTCCCTCACCTTCGAGGACGGCGCGGTCGTCGATCTCATCGACCGACGTCGCGAGCTGGCGCCGCTCTTCGGGGAGGCGCTGGACGCCACGCGCACCTCCGGCTCGATGGTGGACGCCTCCGGCGAGGAGGTCCCGGTCGTCCCCGCCGAGTACCTGGTCACCATGAAGCTCGCGGCGGGCCGTCCCCAGGACGAGGCGGACATCGGCTGGCTGCTCCGCCAGAGCGAGCTCGACTACGGGCTGACCCGCGACGTCACCCGGCGACACCTCGGCTTCTTCGCCGCCAAGTACCTCGACCGCCTCGCGCGCGTGGCGGGGCGCAGCGATCTCCCTCCCGACTACGAGGCCGAGGGCTCCGAGGCCTGAGCCGGGGCCTGCTCCCTCGGAGCGCTCAGCGACTCGCCGGAGAGCCTCGCCGCCTGAGCAGCGCGTACGCCGGCAGCCCGAGGACGACGAGCCCGATCCCGATCAGCGCCGCGACCGGATCGGCGACGAAGATGTAGACGATGAAGAAGCCCGCGCCGAGGAGGAAGAGCGCCGGCGTCACCGGGTAACCCCAGGTGCGGTAGCCGGGCGTCGCGCCAGCGGGCTGCCTGCGCCGCAGCAGGAAGAGCCCGATCACCGTGAGCGCGTTGAAGCCCAGCGAGGCGAAGGTGATGTACGTCAGCAGCCGGCTGTAGCTCCCGGAGAGCGCGAGCACCGCCGACCAGACGCCCTGCACGAGGAGCGCGACGTGCGGGGTGCCGAGCCGCGGGTGCACCCTGGCGCAGCCGCGGAAGAAGAGCCCGTCGCGGGAGAGCGCGAGGAGGACGCGCGCGCCCGAGAGCACGAGGCCGTTCACGCAGCCGAAGGTGGAGATGAGGATGGCGATGGAGACCGCGGTGACGCCCGCGGGCCCGAGGAGGATCGAGGCGACCTCGGCGGCGACGCGGTTCTCCGGCACCGCGGCCATCTTCGCCATCGGCAGCACGTAGAGGTAGACCGCGCAGGCGGCGACGTAGGTGATCGTCGTGGCGAGCGTGCCGCCGATCAGCGCGCGCGGCAGGTTGCGCTCGGGCGCGCGGATCTCCTCGGCGACGAAGGTGACCGAGTTCCACGCGTCGTACGCGAAGAGCGCCTTCGACATGGCGAGCGCCAGCGCGGCGAGCAGGCCGAGCTTGACGCCGGCGGGCCCGAGCTCGGTGCCGAGGAGCGGCGCGAAGTGCGCCGTGCTCCCCTTGCCGCTCGAGAAGCCGAGGACGGCGAGCGCCACCACCGAGGCGACCTTCACCGTGGTGAGGAGGTTCTGCACCAGCGCGCCCTCCTTCACGCCGAGGCAGTTGATCGCCGTGAGGACCGCGATCACCCCCACCGCGACGAGCTGTGCGCGCGAGATGGTGAAGCTCCCCAGCGCGAGGACCACGTCGTTCTCGCCGGTCGCCAGGCCGACCCCGCCGAGGTACTTGGCGAAGGCGATGGAGACCGCCGCGTTGAAGCCCGACTGGATGATGAGGAAGAGCGTCCAGCCGTAGAGGAAGCCGGTGAGCGGGCCGAAGGCCTCGCGCAGGAAGACGTACTGGCCGCCAGCCCGGGGCAGGCGCACGCAGAGCTCGCCGTAGACCAGTGCGCCGAGGAGCGTGAGCAGCCCGCCGAGCACCCAGAGCCCGAGGAGGAGGCCGGGCGAGGCGACGAGGCCGGCCATGATCGAGGGGGCGATGAAGATCCCCGAGCCGAGCATGGAGCCGACGATGATCGCGGCGGCGGAGAAGACCCCGAGGCTGCGCTTCAGCGTGGGGGCCTGGTCGGCGGAGACGGCGGGATGGCTGCTCATCGCAGGGCCCCGGTCCTCGCGTCCCCGGGGGACGCTCCGGGATGAAGCAGCGGGGCCCCGGTCCTCGCGTCCCCGGGGGACGCTCCGGGATGAAGCAGCGGGGCCGCGGTCCTCGCG
>JAKLHH010000798.1 GCA_022710245.1 Myxococcota bacterium | reverse complement strand
CTTGCCGAGCATGCGGTGGGCGAGGTTCAGCTCCTCATCACGGTTTGGATAGCCGACGTTCACCTTGAACATGAAGCGGTCCTTCTGCGCCTCGGGCAGCGGGTAGGTGCCTTCGTATTCCACCGGATTCTGCGTGGCGAAAACGGTGAAGCTTGCGGGCAGGGCGTGCGTTTCGTTGTCGATGGTCACAAGGCGCTCCTGCATGGCCTGGAGCAGCGCGGACTGGGTCTTCGCGGGCGCACGGTTGATCTCATCCCCGAGGACGATGTTGGCGAAGACGGGCCCCTGGCGGAGCAAAAAGGTGTTGGTTCGCATATCAAGGATGTAGGTGCCGGTGATGTCGGAGGGGAGGAGATCCGGCGTGAACTGGATCCGCTTGAAGCTGCACCCCAGCGTGCGCGAGAAGGTCTTCACCAGCGTGGTCTTCGCCACCCCCGGCACCCCCTCGAGGAGGACGTGTCCGCGGGCGAAGAGCGCGGTCAGCAGGAGCTCGGAGATCTCCGCCGGCCCGATGAACGCCTGCGCGACCTGCCCGGCGAGCGCCGCGCAGTCCCGCGCAACCTGCTTCAGGTGGTTCTCGTCGATGCGTTGCATGGATCCCATCATCCTTGGCTCGCCCCGCGGCGGGGCGGCGGCTGCTCCTCGCCAGGCGCCGTCAGCAATTCGGCCCCTTCGGACGCTCCGCGATGAAGGGCGGCTTCGCCCTGCTCGCGTCCTTCGGACGCTCCGCGATGAAGGGCGGCTTCGCCCTGCTCGCGTCCTTCGGACGCTCCGCGATGAAGGGCGAAGCCGTCCAGACCGAGCGCGAGGAGGAGCGCGCGGCTGAGGTCGTAGAGCTGCGCCAGGTCCTTGCCGCGCAGCCCGCGTGGCGGCGCCAGGCCCTCGGCCTCCCGGAGCTCCTGCGGGACCTGGCGCAGCGCCTCGAGCAGGCGCGCGGCGAGGTGGCCGGCCTGCTCGCCGGCGCGCTCGCGCACCTGGCGCACCACCCAGCCGGGGTGGATGGTGAAGATCGGGCCGGGCGCCTGCAGCGCCTCCGTGAGGATCTCCTCGAGCTCCTCGCGCAGCACCATCGCGGGCACGGCCGACGCGGCGGAGCCGCGGCCGCCGCCGAAGCGCATGACCTGGTCCTCGAACCCCCAGCGCTGCGCACCCTGCGGCCGCAGCCAGTCGCCCTCGAGGTCGCGGCGCGGCAGCGGGAGGAAGAGCAGGAGCCCGACCAGCGTGAGGCAGCCGCAGACGAGGGCCAGGGCGCGCAGCGCCGGCGCGGTCAGCGCGAGGTCGCTCAGATCGCCGAGGAACTTGTTGTACTCGGTGAGGAAGCGCTGCGCCGGCCCCGTCCTCGCCGCGAGCGGACGCTGCTCGGCCGAGGCGCGCACGCGGAAGCTGCCCGTGAGGACGTAGATGACACCGCCCTCGCGGGGGCGCAGGTGGAGCAGGAGGTTGGTCGCCAGCGTCAGGTTGCCCTGGAACCGCAGCATGCCGTTGATCAGCACGCTCGGGTCCGCGAGCGCGACGAAGCTGCCCTCGCCGACGGTCGCCGCGACCAGGAGCTGCTGGCCGGTCGCGAAGCCGGCCAGCGTCGGGAGCGGCGAGGTGAAGTAGGCCGGGTGGTTCGTCACGATCTCGCGGACGCCCGTCGTGATCGTGTGGGCCGCCGGGCCGGTGGTGGCCACCGGGAGGTTGCGGTTCCCGTCGTGGTAGCGCGCGGCGCTCAGCCCGGACGCGTCCTGCCGCCGCACGCCGAGCTTCTCCAGCAACGGGCCCGCGACGCCGAAGTCGTCGGCGAGCAGGACCTTGCCGCCGCGCCCCAGGTAGGCGGTGAGCTCGAGGGGGTCGAGCTCACCGCGCGGGTAGAGGATGAGCAGCGTCGCGCGCGGCGGCAGCTGCGCCCAGTCGAGCTCGTCGAGGAGCTCGACGCGGAGCTGCAGGCCGCGGGCCACGTCCGCGAGCTCGCTGGTCCCGTTCCAGGCCACGTTGTCCGGGAGGTAGTCGGTCTCTCCGGCGTGCGCGGCGCCAGGCGCGAGGAGCAGCGCGCTCAGCAGGACCGCGATGCTCGCGCGGTCGCGCGTCACATCTGCCCCCGGAGCCGGTGCTCGGCCAGGTCGATCTGACGGAGCGCGAGGCCCAGGTTCGCCTCGCGCCGGAGCGCGAGCAGCACGAGGTACTCCTCGGTCACGCGGCGCAGGACGATCTGCTGGCGGTGGAAGCAGAGCACCAGCTCGGCGGGGCCGTCGAGCCCCGCCTTGCTGAGCGCGGTCCTGGCCTGGTAGTAGCAGATCGCCCAGTGCGCCCCGAGCAGCCGCACGTCGACCTCGCTCGTCGAGTACTGGTCGACGGCCTCGCCCTCCCAGTCGACGAAGACCGCGCCCTCCGCTCCGGGGATCGCGTGCACCAGCTCGCGCAGGATCTTGCCGAACGCGCTGGTCACTGCCTGGCCTCTGCCGCCTTGCGTCCGTCGGGGCCGCGCAGGTTCTCGGTGAAGAGCTGCACCTGCTGCTGCTTCTCGAGCTGGTCCACGAAGCGGAGGAGGACGACCGGCCGCGAGTCCTCGAGGACGCGGGCGCGGAGGTCTGCCTCTGCCGCCTCCAGCGAAGTGTTCGCCTCGGGGATGGCCTTCACCAGGTAGATCACGTGGTAGCCGAACTGCGTCTGCACGATCGGGCTGACCTGCCCCGGGCGCGAGAGCGCGAAGGCCGCGTCGGCGAACTCGTCGACGACGAAGCCCCGGCGTGGTGTGGTCAGGCGCTCGGTCTTCACCGCGATGGGCCCGGACTCCTTCTCGAGGAGCTTCGCGATCTGGGAGAACTCGGTCGGGCTGAGCGCCCCGGCGCTGGCGAAGGACTGCGCCCTCGTCGCCAGCCTGCGGGCCTTGCGGTGCAGCTCGGCGCTCTCGCGCGGCGCGGCCGAGGCCAGGAAGTGGACGACCTCGACGAGGGCCGGGTGGTTGTAGAAGCGCTTGTTCTGTCGGTAGGCCGCCTCCAGGAGGTCGCGAGGGACGTCCGCCTTGCCATACCGGTCCTTGAACTGGCGCGCCACCAGCCGCGCGGCGAGCTCACGCCGCTGCGCCTCGAGGACGGCCGGGTCGCGGTCGAGCCCGCGGCGGGCAGCCTCCTGCGCGAGGAGCTCCGCCTGGATCAGCTTGCGCAGCGCCTGGCGGGGATCCGGATCGGCGCGCCGCTGGAGCGCGAGATCGCTGACCAGGATCGGCGCACCGTTGACCCGGGCGACGATCTGGTCGGCGGGCGCCTCGGCCTGCAGCGGGACGTCGACGGGCGGCGGCGCGGTCGCCCGGCAGCCACCCGCGGGCGCGAGACCCAGGACGAGCAGGCAGCCCGTCCGGAGCGCTGGCCAGCGTCGCACGGGCCGGGCCTGCATCACTGGCGCTCGATGAGGGCGAGGCGCGCCAGCTCGGCACCCACGCGGATGACGGCGAAGCCGACGAACATCAGCAGCGTGGCAGCCACGTAGTCGCGACGACCGAGGAAGCGCACGCACTCGTAGAAGAAGACGAGGCTGCCGCCGAGGAGGATGAAGGCGAGCACCTCGAAGAAGTACTTTCTCACGTCGGCTCCTGACGGGACGGCAGTATACCCCGGGTGGCTGCCAGCGTCACCGGGCCAGGAGCACGGCGGCCATCAGCCCCAGCGCCAGCGCGACGTAGATGTAGAAGCTCGGGCGGGGACGTCCACGCCGGGCGGCCCGCCGCAGGCTCTCGAGGTCGCGACGCAGCTGCGGGTCGCCCCGCGTGTGGGCGCGCAGCGGCGCCCAGAGCTCGGCGAAGAAGACGACCAGCCAGAGCGCCAGCCCGAGCACCCCGAAGAAGGTGCTCGCCTCGGCGGCGCGGGCAGGGTAGTGCGCCTGCAGATCGGCTCTCACGCCAGGGTGGAGGAAGAGCGTGTAGATGAGCACGGCGGGGAAGACCGCGGCGAGCCCCGCGATCCACCGGTACATCCGCAGCCGCCGGCGCCAGTGGTCGGTGTAGGCCGCTGGACCGAGGTCCAGCCCCTCGGGCGGCACCTGCGGGCGCCCGAGCGAGTGGAGCACATAGAGGGCGCCGAGCAGGTACGCGAGGAAGCTCGCCGCGACGAGGACGAAGGTCCAGGCTGTGTAGATGTTGACGCCGACCAGCTGCGGGCTCAGCGCCGCCGGGATGACCAGCGCGAGGGGGAAGGCGGCGAGGAGCAGCGCCGGGCTGCGCAGGGCGGCGCCGATCAGCAGCACGAGCGGCGCGGCGGCGACGAGGACGAGGGTGGTGCGGCTGGCCGGGCGGTCCAGGTGCGTGACCGGGAGGAGGAGGAAGGTCAGCCAGATGTTCAGCCCGAGCGCGAGGATCGCCAGGTCCCAGAGTGAGCGTTTCTTGGGCAGGGTCAGCCGCACGTCAGCGAGGGTAGCACCACCGGCCCGACGGCTCGAGACCCATAGTGATCTCGCTCGTGATTAGCGGTAGGCTCCCATCATCGGCAAGCCAGAGACGAGCGGTAGCCCCATGACGACGTCGCGAACCCTGTTCCTCCCGATCTGTGCACTCCTGGCCATCCTCTGCAGCGGAGGGTGCGGCAGCTCGCCCGCGACGAGCCCCGACGTGCGCGCCGA
>JAKLHH010000797.1 GCA_022710245.1 Myxococcota bacterium | reverse complement strand
AACGTCGGCGGGTGCACCTGCGGCTGCACCATATAGTAGAAGCGCACCGCCCGCCCGCGAACCGCCGGCGGCGCGTGCGCGGCGACGGACTCCTCGAGGAACCGATTCAGCTCCGCCGTCGCGATGCGTCGTCCGCCCTCGTTGTAGATCCTGCGCACGGTCGGCAGGATCCGGTTCACCCCGCCGCCCGTCTTCGCCGAGACCCGCAGCACCGGCGCGAAGCTCGCGAACTGCAGCTTGTCCTTCAGCTGCTCCTCGAGCTGGCGGCGGGTGCCGGGCCGCTGCGGGAGCAGGTCCAGCTTGGTGAAGACGATGGCGAGGCCGCGGCCGGCCTCCATGGCGAGCCCTGCGACCTTGGCGTCCTGCTCGGCCGCCCCCGTCTCGGCGTCGATCACCAGGCAGGCGACGTCCGCCTCGCTCACGCTCTGCAGCGCGCGGAAGACCGCGAACTTCTCCATCTGCAGGCTGATGCTCCTGCGACGTCGGATCCCCGCGGTGTCGACCACGATGATGGGCCCCTGCGGGGTCTCGACGCGCACGTCGACCGGGTCTCGGGTGGTCCCCGGCGTGGCCGAGACGATCGCGCGGTCCGCGCCGACCAGCCGGTTGAGCAGCGAGGACTTCCCCGCGTTCGGCCGGCCGACCAGCGCCATGCGGAGCTCGCCCTCGGCCGCGGTGGCCTCGGCCGTCGGCGCCGCGGGCAGCGCCGCGAGGATCGCGTCGAGGAGCTCCTCCATGCCCAGCCCGTGCTCGGCCGAGATGGACAGCAACCGCTCCGCGCCGGTGGCGTAGAACTCCGCGGCCAGGAGCTCCTGCTTCGGGCCGTCGACCTTGTTCACCACCGGGAGCGTGCGCTTGCCGGTGCGGCGGAGCGCCTCGACGACCGCGAGGTCCGAGTCGAGGAGCCCGTCGCGCGCGTCCATCACCAGCAGGACGAGATCGGCCTCCTCGATGGCGAACTGGGTCTGCTCGCGGATCAGCGCCTCGATGCTGTCCCCGGCGGCCTCCGGCTCGAAGCCGCCGGTGTCGACCAGGTTGAAGGTGCGCCCGTCGAAGGTCGCGGTGCCGTAGTGGCGGTCGCGCGTGACGCCGGGGTCGTCCTGGACGATGGCGCGCCGGGCCCGGAGCAGGCGGTTGAAGAGCGTCGACTTGCCCACGTTGGGGCGGCCGACGATGGCGACCAGCGGGATCATGAGTCGTAGCCGAGCCGCCGCCGCGCGGTCGGCGAGCGCGTCCAGTTGGTCTCCACGTGCACGGTGAGCTGCAGGTGGACCTTGCAGTCGAGGAGGCGCCCGATCTGCTCGCGCGCCGCGGTGCCGATCGCCTTGATCGAGGCGCCGCCCTTGCCGATCAGGATGGCCTTCTGGCTCTCCCGCTCGACGTGGATCACCGCCTCCAGGCGCACGTCCTTGCGCTCAGGGCGGTCCTCGAAGCGGATCACCTCGACCGCCGTCGAGTAGGGGATCTCCTGGCGGCAGCGCTCGAAGACCTGCTCGCGGATCAGCTCGGCGGCGAGGAAGCGCTCGGCGCGATCGGTGAGCATGTCCTCCGGGTAGAGGAACGGCCCCTCGGGGAGTCGCGCGATCACCTCATCGAGGAGCGCGTCGACGCCGTCCCCGTCGCGGGCGGCGATGGGGACCAGCGCCTCGAACCCGCGCTCGTGCCAGCCGGCCATCAGCGGCAGCAGCTTGCGGCGGTCCTGGAGGCGGTCGATCTTGTTGATCGCCACCACCACCGGCGCGCTCACCTCTTGCAGCTGGATCTGCTCGAGGACGTACATGTCCTCGGGGTGCAGCACGGGCCTGACCTCCTCGGCCGCCACCTCCTCGAGGGACGAGGCGACCTCGGTCATCAGCACCACGCAGTCCACGCCGTGCAGGCTCTCCAGCGCCTCCTGCACCATGAAGCGGTTCAGGTTGGCGCGCTTGCGGTGGATCCCCGGCGTGTCGATCAGCACGAGCTGGTTGCCGCCCAGCGTGCGGACGCCGAGCACGCGGTTCCGCGTCGTCTGCGGGTGGTGGCTGACGATGGCGATCTTCTCGCCGAGGATGCGGTTCAGCAGCGTGGACTTGCCCACGTTGGGCCGTCCGACGATGACCGCGCTCCCCGCGCGACCCTGCTCGCTGCGCTCGCCCATGCTCTCGTCCTCGATCCTCGGCCGCCTGTCCGCGGCGCTCGGTAGCTTGCCTCCTTAGCACAGCCTGCGGCCCCTCGGCAAACGGGCAATCCGCCTTGACAACCTCGGAGGGCGGCCGGCACCATGCGAGGACACTCAGCGGAGGGCACAGTGGGCGTCGCAGCACTGGTACTCGGCATCATCGGCGTGGTCGTGGCCTTCATCCCCATGCTCGGCTACACCCAGCTGATCGGGGTGGTGCTGGGGATCGTCGCGCTGATCCTCGGGGTGCTCGGGCGCAAGCAGCTCGCGGCCCAGGGCCAGCCGACCGGCACCGCGATGGCGGGGCTCGTCCTCGGCTGCATCACCATCGCCCTCTCGGTGCTCCTCTACGCGTCCTGCATGTACTGCACGAAGCGCGTCGGCGACGAGCTCAAACGCCAGCTCGGCAGCCCCGAGTTCAAGAAGGCGATGGAGAGCGTGCGGCAGCAGCAGGAGAAGAACGTGCGGCAGGTGGAGAAGGCGTTGAAGAAGCTCCCGCAGCCCGCGCAGCCCGAGCCGCGGTAGCGGCTCCGCCCGCCCGGAGCGCCCTTGCACCCGGAGCTCCTCCGCTTTCACCTCCTCGGTGAGCTCCGCGTCGTCCACACCTTCCCGCTGGTCCTCGGGCTCGCCGCCGTCCTCGGCATCGCGCTGGCGGTCCGCCTCGGGAGGCGTGATGGCCTGGCCCGCTGGGACACGGCGAGCGTCGGGCTCCTCGCGGTGGCCGGCGGCCTCGCGGGCGCGGTGCTCCTCGAGCTCGCGGTGAACCTCCCGCTCTACCTGCGCGAGCCCGCGCCTCCCGGCCTGACCTTCTACGGCGGGCTCCTCGGGGGCGCCGCGGGCGCGCTGCTCTTTGTCTGGCGGTACGGGCTGCCCCTCGGCGCGGTGGGCGACGCGGCGGCGCCGTCGCTGGCGCTGGCTCACGCGCTCGGTCGCTGCGGCTGCTTCCTCGCGGGCTGCTGCTTCGGCCGTCCGGCGCGCCCGCCGTGGCCGGGCGTCCTCTTCCGTCACCCCGTCGCGCCAGCGACCGTGCTCGGCGGCGGGGTGCCGCTCCATCCGGTCCAGCTCTACGAGGCCGCCGGCTTGCTGCTCCTCGGCGCGGCGCTGCTCCTCGCGCGCCGCTCGCCGAGGCTGCGCGGCCGCCTGCTCGCCCTCCACCTCGCGGGCTACGCGCTCCTCCGCCTCGGCACCGAGGCGCTGCGGGGCGATCCGCTGCGCGGCTCGCTGGGCGGGCTGAGCACCTCGCAGCTGATCGCGCTCGCCACGCTCCTCGCCGCCCCGCTCCTCTGGCGTGCGCTCGGCAGGCTCGCGGCTCAGAACAGCCGCGGGTAGCGGCGGCTCAGAACAGCCGCAGGTAGAAGTGGAGCCCGTGGACGACCACGCCCGCGAGGAGCGCGAGGGCGATGAGCCGCTCGCCGACCACGCGTCCCCAGAGGCTGGAGTGGCGGGGCAGGGGGGCGTCGCCGATCAGCCGGTGCAGCGAGGGCTGCTCGATCAGCATCTGCTGGTCGACGGCGTCGAGGTGCTGGAGCGCGGCCCGCAGCGTCTCGGCCGCGCGCGCCTCCTGGCCCGAGCGCGCGAGCGCCTCGGCGAGGTCCATGGCGATCTCGGCGCGGCGGGGGAGCTGCGCCGCGACCTCGCCGAGCTCGCTCACCGCGCGGTCGAGCTCGCCGAGGAGCAGGCTGCAGCGGCCCATCTCGAGCAGGCACTCCTGGTCGACGGTGACGGCGAGCCCATCCTGGAGGATGCGACGCGCGCGCTCGAGGCGGGCGATCTCCCGCCCCGTTCCCGGCAGGGCCGCGCGGATCTCGGCGAGCTTCTCGCGCGCCGCGGCGGGCTTGCCCAGCCCGAGCAGCTGACGGGCCTCGAGCAGCACCGCCGGCGGGCGCACCCGCACCAGCGCGACCCAGCGGCGCACCAGCAGGAAGAGGAACGGCAGCGTCGCGAGGCGGGTGTAGATCACGTAGGAGGTGCCGCCGTAGAGGCGCTCGCCGAGGGCGAGGAAGCCCACGCAGAGCAGGTAGATGACGAGGAACGCGATCAGCACCCGCGCCCGCGCCAGCTTCTCCGCGTCGGAGCTCACCCGCACGCGCGCGCTCCGCTCATGGCCGCCTCAGCCCGATGCGCAGCCCGGCGTCGAAGTAGACGGGGTACTCCGACGGATTGCTGAGGAAGGCGTAGTAGTGAAAGTAGGCCCCGAGGGAGAGCCAGCGGAGCAGCCAGTAGTCGAAGCCGACGCCGAGCTGCAGCCCGAGGTCGGTCCCCGAGGTCTTGCCGAAGCGCTGGTGGAGGATCCCGATGCCGCCCTCGAGCGAGAGGTTCGCCGAGACCAGGTCGAAGGCGTAGCGCGCGCCGAAGATGCCGTGGACCACGTGGTAGAGCGCGGCCGGGGCCTTCTCGGTCCCCTCGATCTCGTGGCCGCTCCAGCCGCCAGCCAGGCGGA
>JAKLHH010000796.1 GCA_022710245.1 Myxococcota bacterium | reverse complement strand
GGGGGACCCGCGAGCTCGCGCTGGAGCAGCGCTGCCAGCGCGCCCCGGGCGAGGTGGTCTGGGTGAAGCTCACCCTCGCGCCGATGTGGCCGACGGGGGCCGCGCCCGACTACCTGCTGGCGATCGTCGAGGACCTCACCGCCCGCAAGGCGGCCGAGCTCGCGCTGCGCGACAGCGACCAGCGCTTCCACACGCTCTTCGAGGCGATGACCGAGGGCGTGGCGGTGCACCAGCTGCTCTTCGAGGGCGGGGTGCCGGTCGACTACCAGCTGCTCGACGTCAACCCGGCCTACGAGGTGCAGACGGGGATCCGGCGCGAGGCCGCGGTGGGCCGGCGCGCGACCGAGGTCTACGGCACCGGCGAGGCGCCCTACCTCGAGGTCTTCGCGCGGGTGGCGACGACCGGGGTACCGGCGCGCTTCGAGGTCCACTTCGAGCCGCTCAGGCGGCACTTCCGCGTCTCCGTCTTCTCGCCCGGCAAGGACCGCTTCGCGACGGTCTTCGAGGACATCACCGAGAGGCGGCAGATGGAGCTCGCGCTCAGGGCGCGGAACGAGGAGCTCGACGCCTTCGCCCACATGGTCGCTCACGACCTGAAGACGCCGCTCTCCGTCCTCACGGGCTACGCGGAGCTGCTGCGCGCGGGCGTCACCCCACCCGCGATGCTGCCGCAGGCGATCGACGGGATCGCGCGCTCGAGCGAGAAGATGGCGCGCATCATCGACGAGCTGCTGCTGATGGCCCAGGTCCGCCAGACCGAGGTGCGCGGGGAGCCGCTCGAGATGGCGGCGATCGTCGCCGCGAGCCTGCGCGACCTGGCGGAGCTGCTCGAGCAGCGGCGCGGCGAGGTGACGCTCCCCGAGCGCTGGCCGGCGGCCCTCGGCCACGCGCCGTGGGTGCAGCAGGTCTGGGTCAACTACCTCGGCAACGCGCTGAAGCACGGCGGCGAGCCACCCCGCGCGGAGCTCGGCGCCGTCCGGCAGGACGACGGCATGGTCCGCTTCTGGATCAAGGACAACGGCGCGGGTCTCGGCGCGGAGGAGCGGGCCCGGCTCTTCGTGCCCTTCTCGCGCCCGACGGCGCGGGCCGAGGGGCATGGGCTCGGCCTCTCCATCGTGCGGCGCATCGTCGAGAAGCTCGGCGGTTCGGTCGGCGTCGAGGCGGGAGGGCTCGGGCCCACCGGCGCCACCTTCACCTTCACGCTGCCGGAGGCACCGCCAGCCCCGGAGTAGCCGCGGAGTCCAGCGCTCGGTCGCGCGCTGACACCACGCCCCGGAGCGCCGGGGGGCGGGTCAGTCTGCCAGCACCACGAGCAGATACTCGCCCGCCAGCTCCACCCCGCTCTTCACGTAGGTGTCGACCACCAGGTGGTAGGTGCCAGGCTGGAGCGCCCGCGTCATCAGCTTGTCGTCGCGCGCGAGGCAGCCGCTCGCGGTGCCCGTGTCGTCGAGCAGGTGGAGGTCGAGGTCGACGTCGTCCCCGTCGAAGACGATCACGCGCAGGTTGGTCGCCTGCTTCACCTCCAGGCGGTAGACCACCTCGGGGCCGGACTCATCTGTGGTCGACGCACAGGAGTAGCCCGCGAGCTTGCGCTCGGGCCAGCCCTTGGTGCTGCGCAGGTCGGTGAAGGGGAGCGCGTCGATCAGGTACGGGCTCGCCCCGGTGCCCGCGCCCTGCAGCGCCGGCGTCGTCGCGTCGGGCGCGGGTGCGCCGTCGAGGGCCGCCTTGACCCGCGCCAGGGCCTGCAAGGTGACGAGGTTCCGGGTGTTGAAGCCGAACTGCAGCCCGGCGGCGCTGAGGTCGCAGCCGCCGGCCTTCACGTTCATGTGGAGCCCGTCGCTGCCGAGGCCCTGCTGCGGCAGCAGGACCAGCTCGCGGTGCAGGTCGATCACCGGGACCTGGCGGCCCTGCGCCACCCCGCGCACGACCGCGTTGTAGCGCGGGACCTGCACGTCCGCCGAGGCGCTGTCCCCGCGGGGCGGGATGGTGGTCAGCACGGGGACCACGCCGCGCGCGATCAGCGAGTCGGTGATGGTCAGCATCCCTGCGCCGAACTGCCAGATGTCGTTGAAGCCGATGTCGTTGGTGCCATACATGACCACGGCGACACGCGGGGAGATCGCGATCACCTCCTGCTCGAGCGGCGACGGGCTCCCGGTGATGGCCTTCTGCGCGGCCCAGCCAACCACCGCGCAGAGGCTCTGGCGGTCGAAGGGGGTGACGCCCCCGCCGAGGTCGCTCTTGTAGTGCGCGACGGTGGCGGCGAGCTCCGGGTGCGCGCCGTAGTCGACCGAGCTCCCCGCGAGGCAGGCGAGGAAGCCCGTGTTCACGGTGTTGGAGTCGCCCACCTTGGCGAAGACCTGCTCGTTGCGCGGGGCGCGCGCGGCGATGGCGCGCAGGCCGGCGGCGACGCTGGCGGTGATCGGAGAGTGCGTGGCCTCCCCGTAGCGCGCGGGGCTGGCCGGCGGGGGGGCGGCGTCGGGCGCGGCGCTGTCCGGCGACGGACCGCTGTCGGGCCGGGCGCCGCGATCGGCCGCCACGCCGTCGAGGGAGCTCCAGCCGTCGCGGGCGCGCGGCGGGACCGCGTCGCTGCAGGCGACCAGCAGCAGGAGCGCGGGGAGCGTGGTGAGGGTGAGCGCGAGGCGTCGCATCCTGCCGGCAGTCTACGCCGGGGCGCGCACGCGCTCCAGGGGGTCCCCGCCGGAAGCAACCCTGCTGGGTACTTTAGCGGCGAGCTGCTCCCTGCCCCGCCGGGAGCCCGAACCCGCCCCCGAGCGCCTTGTAGAGCTGGACGAACGCGAGGAGCTCGCTGAGCCGGGTCCTGGCGAGGGAGACGTCGACACCGTAGAGCTGCTGCTCGGCGTCGAGGACCTCGAGGTAGTTGGAGAGGCCGCCGCGGTAGCGCAGCTTGGAGAGCTCCACCGCGGTGCGCAGCCCGGCCGCCTGCTTCTCCTGCTCGGCGCGGTAGCGGCGGAGCTGGTCGAGGGAGGCGAGCGCGTCGGCCACCTCGCGGAAGGCCGTGAGCACCGCCTTCTCGTAGGCGATCTTCGACTGCTCGAAGCGGGCGCGCGCCACCTCGAGGCGGCTGGTCAGCGCGCCGCCCTGGAAGACGGGCGCGGTGAGGCCCGCCATCAGCGAGCCGAGGAGCATCCCGACCCCCGACGGTCCATTGAGCGCGTCGCTCTGCACGCCGAGGTCGCCGGTCAGCTTGAGCGTCGGGAAGAGCGCTGCCCTGGCCACCCCGATCGAGGCGCAGGCCGCGTGGAGCGTGGCCTCGGCCTGGCGCAGATCGGGGCGCCGCTCGAGGAGCGAGGAGGGGAGCCCCGCCGGCACTCGCGCCGGCACGCCGCGCTCGTAGAGCGCCGTGGTCCGCGCCACGGGACCGGGCAGGCGGCCGAGGAGGAAGCTCAGCTCGTGCTCCTTCAGGCGCGCCTGCCGCTGCACGTCGAAGACCGAGGCGCGCGCCTCGGCGAGCGAGGCCTCGGCCCGGGCCACCTCGAGCGACGTCGCGACCCCGCCCTGGTGGCGCGTCTGGAAGAGCTCGAGCGTCGTCTGCCTGGCGGAGAGGGCGCGCCGCGCGATCTGCAGCTCGTGGTCGAGCTCGGCGAGCTCGAAGTACGCCTGCGCGAGGCTGCTCGTCAGCGTCGCCACCGCCGCCCAGCGCCCCTCCTCCGAGGCGAGCAGCGTGGCTCGCGCCGCCTCCGTGGAGCGACGCACGCGCCCCCAGAAGTCGACCTCCCAGGAGACGGTCGCCGAGGCGCCGAGCGGGATGGAGTCGGGCGGCGAGGGCGCCGGGTCGCGGGTGTAGCCGCCCTTGCCGGTGAGGCCCACGCTCGGGTAGGCGTCGGCCCGCGCCACGCCGAGCTGGGCGCGCTGCTCGGCGACGCGCGCGACCGCCGCGCGCAGGTCATGGTTCGCCTGCAGCGCCTCGCGCAGGTGCCCCTCGAGGAGCTTGTCGCCGAAGAGCTGCCAGAAGGGGAGATCGGCGAGCGAGCTCGCGTCGGCCGCCTGGCCGCGGTGCTCCGCCGGGAGCGGGAGCGGCGGCCGCTGGTAGTCCGGCCCGACGAGGCAGGCGCTCGCCGCCAGGCAGGCGCTCGCGGCGAGGGCGAGCAGGCCGAGGCTGAGCGCTCTCATGGCGCGCCTCCTCCGGCCCGGCGGCGCTTGCCCACCAGGCGCTCGACGACGTGGAAGAGGACCGGCGTCAGGAAGATGCCGAGCAGCGTGGCGGCGAGCATGCCGCCGAAGACCGTGGTGCCGAGCACCTTGCGCGAGGCGGCGCCGGAGCCGCTGGCGTGGATCAGCGGCACGACCCCGAGGATGAAGGCGAAGGAGGTCATCAGGATGGGGCGCAGGCGCAGGCGCGCCGCCTCGACGGCTGCCTCGCCCGAGGGCGCGCCCTCGGCCGCGCGCGAGCGCGCGAACTCGACGATCAGGATCGCGTTCTTGGCGGCGAGCCCGATCAGCATGACCAGGCCGATCTGCGCGTAGAGGTCGTTGTCGAAGCCGCCGAGCTCGAGCGCGAGGTAGGCGCCGAGCACCGCGAGCGGCGTGCCGAGGAGCACCGAGAAGGGGAGCGACCAGCTCTCGTACTGGGCCGC
>JAKLHH010000795.1 GCA_022710245.1 Myxococcota bacterium | reverse complement strand
CACCGGCAAGGGCGCCGACTTCCGCCTCGCCGAGCTCGCCGTCGCCGACTATCCGGGCGTCTACCACATGGTGGAGATCCCGCCCGCGCACTGGGGCCTCCTCCCGACGGTGCCCGCCGGCAAGGACTCGGTGAACCTGAGGCCCGCCGCGATGGAGGCGCTGCAGGCGCGGGGCCTCATCGTGGGCCGCATGGCGCGCGTCATCTTCTACGAGCCGGGCGTCAAGGAGACCAACTGGAGCGTGACGCGCGTCGTCCGCGGCGTCGACGGGCGCGAGCGGCGCTGGGTCTACCTCCACTACTTCAAGGAGGGCCAGCCCACGCTGAACTGGCTCGATCCCTCGTATGCCGCTCCCCGGCTCCTGGCGGGCGACGCGCTCCACTCGCTGCTCCACCTCGGCGAGGGCGCGCTCCGCCTCGACGCCAACGGCTTCCTCGGCGTCGAGGTGCGCAAGGGCGCGGCGGCGTGGTCCGAGGGGCACCCGCTCTCGATCACGGCGAACGCGCTCCTCGCGGGCCTCGTGCGCAAGCTCGGCGGCTTCACCTTCCAGGAGCTCAACCTCACCCTCGAGGACATCCGCGACATGTCGCGGACCGGCCCGGACCTCTCCTACGACTTCATCACGCGGCCGGCGTATCACCACGCGCTCCTCACCGGTGACACCTCGTTCCTCCGCCTGATGCTGGGCCTCCAGCGCGAGTACCGCATCGACCCGGCCTCGCTCGTCCACGCGCTGCAGAACCACGACGAGCTCACCCTGGAGCTGGTGCACTTCTGGAGCGCTCACGCCCAGGACCGCTTCGCCTTCCGCGGCGGCGAGGTGACCGGCGCGGTGCTCCGCGAGACGATCCAGAAGGAGTCCCTCGCCAGGCTCGTCCCGCCGGCGGCGCCCTACAACCTCGCCGCCGGCAACGGCGTCTCCTGCACGACGGTGAGCGTGGCCGCGGCCGCGCTCGGCCTCAAGGACCTCGCGCACCTCGGCGACCGCGACCGCGAGCGCGTGCAGCGCGCGCACCTCCTCGTCGCCATGTTCAACGCGCTGCAGCCCGGCGTCTTCGCGCTCTCGGGCTGGGACCTCGTCGGTGCGCTGCCGCTGCCGCCCGCCTCGGTGAAGACGCTGATGGCCGACGGCGACACACGCTGGATCAACCGCGGCGCCTACGACCTCACCGGCGCGAACCCGACCGCAACCGCCGCCGCCCCCGGCCTCCCGCGCGCCGCTGCGCTCTACGGCCCGCTGCCGGCGCAGCTCGAGCGGCCCGGCTCGTTCGCCTCGCAGCTCCGGCGTGTCCTCGACGTGCGCGCCCGCACGCGGCTCTTCGAGGCGCAGCTGGTGGAGGTGCCCCAGACCACCGCGCCCGGCCTGCTGCTGATGGTGCACCGGCTCCCGGCCGGGCTCGGGCTCGAGGTGACCGCGCTCAACTTCGGCACCGCGCCCGTCGACGAGGAGGTGGTGCTGCGGGACTCGCCCGGCGGGGCGCTCACCGAGCTCCTCTCGGGCAAGGCCGCGGGCCGCGTCGAGCGCGGCAAGCTGCGCGTCCGCCTCACGGGCCACGAGGGGCAGGCGCTGCTGCTGCGCTGAGGGGCAGGGTCGCTCAGCCCGACCGCAGGAGCGCCGCTGCGAACGCCACCACTGCGAGTCAGCGGACCTGCGTGACGGCGGGCTTCTCGGCCGCGGTTGCCTTTGCACCCGGCTGCGTGAAGAAGATGATCGCCAGCAGCGCCGCGATCAGCAGCGCACTGGCGCCGAAGAGGAGCCAGAAGCTCTCGCCCTCGGGAGCGGGCCGCCTCCGGCGGTGCGTGACCTTGGTGTCCACGGCTGGCTGATCGTCGATCACACAGGCAGCGAAGAGCTGCTCCTCATCGTCGATCGCCGGGGCGGGCAGCGCCGCGGGTGCGGGGCCAGGTGTTGGCGCTGGTGCTTCGTCGACCTGGGGCAGCTCGCCCGTCGGCGCGAGCGCCGCGATCAGCTCCTGCACATGCCGCTCGACCTGGGCCCGGGTCACGCGTCCGTCGCCGGGGAGCGTGTCGCGGAACGCGTCGAGCGGATCCTCGTCGGGGGCGGCAGCGGGCACGGCGATGGGGGCGTCCGGCGACGGCTGCGACCAGCCCCGCAGCGTCTGGTGCTGCGGTCTCACCTGATTTCTGCTGTCACGCGGCGTGGCCATGCTTACTCTTCTACGAGTCGGCAACAGGGTTCTTCCCGTGTGATACAACAGCCGGGTGGGCCCGGTCGAGCGCATCGTGATCTACAAGAGACGGCACCGACTGGAGGTCTGGGGCAAGGGGCGGCTCCTCAAGACCTACACTGTCGCCATCGGCCACGGCGGCGCCGGGCACAAGCAGCAGGAGGGGGACGACCGCACGCCGGAGGGGCGCTACCACGTGGTGCGGAGCTACCCGAGCCTCAAGTTTCACCGCTTCCTCCTCCTCTCTTATCCCAGCGGCGAGGACCAGCGCGCTTTCCTCGCCGCGAAGCGCGCCGGCAAGCTGCCCGCGGCCGCGCGCATCGGGGGCGACATCGGGATCCACGGCGAGAAGCGCGGGTTCCGCTTCCTGCCGCACAAGTGGGTCGACTGGACCCGCGGCTGCGTCGCGCTCGACGACGCCGAGATCGAGGAGCTCTACGCGGCGGTGCGGCCGGGGACGGCGGTCGTGATCCTGCCGTAGCCGCCGCTGTTCTCTTTTCCTCGTCGCCCCACTACACTGCGCTCCATGCCGGTCCACGAGCCGCCCCCTGGGGCTTCGCCACCCTCGATGAAGGGCAGATTCTTCGCGCGGGTCCTCGCGGCGCTGCGCGCGCTGATCGCCGAGTGCCGCCGCGAGGAGAGCCTCGCGGTGCTGCTGGTGACGCTGATCCTGGTCACCCGCCAGGCGCTCGCGTCGGAGCCGGGCGTGCGCCTGCTCGGCGGCTTCTGGAGCGCGCTCGCCCGCGCCCTCCCCGTCCTCACCTACCAGGCGCTCCGCTTCCAGGTGATCAGCGTGGTGCTCCAGCTGCTGGTGCCGCTGCTGGCGATCTGGCTCCTCCACCGCAAGCGGCTGCGCGACTACGGCCTCGGCCTGGGCGACGTGCGCTTCTGGCTGCCCATCGTGGGGCTGGTCGTGGTCGTCCAGCTGGTGGCGATCGCGGGCTGGCTCCACCGCGCCCCGGCCTACACCGCGACCTACCCGACCCTCGAGGCGGCCCGCGCGGGCGGCGGCGTCTTCTGGATCTGGGAGGGGAGCCGCGTCCTCTACATGCTCTCCTGGGAGTTCCTCTTCCGCGGCTACCTCCTCCTCGCGCTGGAGAAGCGCCTCGGGCTGCTCGCGGCGGTGGTGCAGACGGTGCCGTTCGTGCTGATGCACCTGGTGGGCGGCAAGCCCTTCTCCGAGGTCTACTTCACCGTGGGCTCGGGCCTGCTCTCCGGCGTCCTCGTCCTCGAGTGCCGCAGCGTCTGGCCGGTCGTCTTCCTCCACGCGGGCGGCGCCGTCCTCCTCGACGTCTTCATCGTCTACGCCGGCCGCTGAGCCGAGGGCCCGACCGGCAAAAAAAAAATCGCGCGCGGCTACCCATCCGCGAGCCCCCTTTCGTCTACTGCTTGTTCACGAACTGAACAGCGCGCCGCGGCCGCGAGGCGCCACGGGGCGCACCCCTACGAGGTAGTCGCAGAGGAGGAACTCCCATGAGAGCCGGACACGTGTACCTGAAGCAAACCCACCATCGCACCCGCTGGCTGCGCCGCGTGCTCGTCGGCGCGCTGACCATCGCGCTACTCGGCACCGGCGCCTGCGGCCTCGAGGGCGAGGAGCAGGATCCGAGCGCGGACGAGGTGGGGAGCACCCGCCAGGCCGCCACCAGCTACCTGCCCACGCCGACCAAGCTGGTCGCCCTCACCACCGCGCTGCAGACCCCGATCGGCACCAAGGTCACGCTGCAGCTCGGCGCCGTGACCGCCACGACGGCCCAGCTGACGATCACCAGCCAGGAGGCGGCGACGATCAACCTGCGCGTGCGCCCCTCGGAGTACAGCGCGGTGAGCTTCCCCTCGATGCTGGTGGCGGTCGCGCCGAAGCAGACCAAGACCGTCCAGCTCCCGATCACGGTCCCGGCCGGCGACTCCCTGCTCAACATCGTCGCCGAGATCGACGGCAGCAAGCTCCTCGGCGCCGGCCTGGTCCAGGGCCTCAGCCTCTCCGGCACCAGCCTCAAGCTGCTGCCCGTCGCTGACCTCTTCGTCAAGCGCGGCATCCAGTTCAAGGCGGTCCAGCTCCCGGTACACCTGATGAACGCCCCGGTCGCCACGCCGGTGATGCCCGACGTCGGCAAGCTCCTGAACCTCCCGAAGATCGTCAAGCCGGGCATCGGCGACTCCATCCTCACCAAGTTCGCCTTCTTCTCGGGCGAGGCGCTGCTGAAGACGAGCGCGACCGACCTCGTCGCCGCCTCGGGCTGGCACGTGAAGATCTACGAGTGGCGCTCGATCTACAACCCGATCACCAAGACGAAGATCCCGTTCCCCTTCCAGATCGGCGACACCTACACCGGCACGAACGGCAAGTGGCTCATGCTGATCGCGAAGACCTCGCTCACCGGCGGCGCCATCTCCTACGCGTACCTCCC
>JAKLHH010000794.1 GCA_022710245.1 Myxococcota bacterium | reverse complement strand
CGCACGAGGAAATAGCCGGCGAGGACCACCCCCAGCGCGCGGCCGACCACGTAGACGGAGACGAGCGCCAGCAGCCGGTAGCCGAGGACCAGCACCACGACCGAGAGCAGCGTCAGCGTGAGCCCGGCGGCGAGGTCCGCGTAGGCGACGTACTTCATCTGCTCGTGCGCCTCGAAGGCGTCGGCCGCGACGGTGGTGATCGCGCGCGGGATGATGGTCGCGCCCATCACGTAGGTCGCGAGCTTGGTCTCCGGCGGGTAGCCGAGGAGGTTCACCGCGACGCAGAGCGCGCCGTAGCCGAGGAGCACGAAGAGCGTGCGCGTGGTGAGGAAGCGCCCGAGGACGAGCTCGGGCTCCGGCGGCTTCTCGGCCAGCGTGCGGATGGTCAGCGTCCGCAGGCCGAGGTCGCCGATGGGCAGGAACATCATCGCGAAGCTCGAGGCGAAGACGAAGCGCCCGTAGTCGATCTTCCCGAGCAGGCGCGCCATCATCGCGGTGACCGCCAGCGAGAGGATGTTCAGCAGCAGCGGCGCCACGATCAGCCAGAGGGAGTTCTTGGCGATGCGGCCGGTGTGGCTCTCCTGCGGGGGTTGGCCAGCGCCACCCTCGGAGGGGCCGGGCTGCGGGGCCTCCTGGGCTTCGCTGCTCATGAGCGCCCCCCGCCGAGGGTGCGCCGCAGGGCGGTCTTCAGCGCGTCGAAGCGCTCGGCGCCGAGGAGGGCGTGCAGCGAGACCATCAGGTGCGAGCGGTCGGCGAAGGCGGGCGGGTAGCAGCGGAAGGCTCGCCAGGCGGCGCGGCGCAGCTCGGGGAGCCGCTCGTCGCCTGCCTCGATGTAGGCCCAGGCAGCGGCCAGGTGCCGCGCGCTGTAGGCGCGGCGGCGCAGGCGCCAGTCGCGGCGCAGTTGCTCGTCGGCGAAGACCTTGCCGAGGACCAGCAGCTCGTTCTTCAGCATGCGCTCCGCGTTCCTCGCCGAGCTCATGCTGGTCGAGAGGACGCGGTACCTGGCCAGCGGGCGTGGGGCGAAGTCGATGCGGTAGCCGGCGGCGACCACGCGCAGGTAGAAGTCCCAGTCCTCGCTGCCGTTGAGGAGCCCCTCGTCGAAGGGGCCGACGCGCTCCAGGCAGGCCCGGCTCACCATCACGCAGGAGGGCGAGCCGATGGTGTTGCGCAGCAGCAGCTGCTCGAGCCCGGCGCCGCCGCCGGCTGGCCCGCCGCGCACCTCGCCGCTCCCGGCGCTGTGCTCGTCCATCACCAGGTAGGGGCAGCTCACCAGGCCGACCTCGGACGAGCGCGCGAAGACGGCGAGCTGCTCGGCGGTCTTCTCCGGCAGCCAGGCGTCGTCGGAGTCGAGGAAGGCGATGTAGTCGCCGCGGGCCGCGCGGAGCCCGGTGTTGCGCGCGCCCGAGAGGCCGCGGTTCGGCTGCTCGAGGTAGACGATGCGCTGGCCATAGTCGGCGAGCACGGCGCCGGTGTCGTCGGTGGAGCCGTCGTTGACGACGATCACCTCCATGGCCGGGTGCGTCTGGGCGAGCGCGCTGTCCACGCTCTCGCGCACGTAGCGGCGCATGTTGTAGGCGGGGATCACGACGCTGACGAGCGGGGTGACCATGACGCTCCTCTTCGCTTTGCCCTGCTCGCGTCCTGCGGACGCTCCTCGTCGCTTCGCCCTGCTCGCGTCCTGCGGACGCTCCGCGGTGAAGAGCGAAGCGGTTGCGGGCCGGCCGCAGCTCTGGCACATTGATCGCTCTGCCGCTTCCGCGGCACCGCAATGGCCGGCCACCTGCAGCTAGAGCATCGCCCATGACTCGCCCCCTGTCGATCGCGATCGTCTCCACCGCCTACCCGCCCGAGGACGGCGGCGGCATCGGCACCTACACCCAGACGCTCGCGGCAGGGCTGGCCGCGCTCGGGCAGACGGTCCACGTCATCGCCCAGTCGGCCGCCGACCTCGAGGAGCGACGAGATGGGGTGGAGGTGCACCGCCTGCGTGGCCGCCACCTGCCCAGGCTCGAGCCGCACGTCCCCGGGCTCGCCTGGTCGGCCCAGGTCGCCGCGCGGCTCCTCCGCATCGCCCGGCGCTCGGGCCTCGACGTCGTCGAGTTCCCCAACTGGGAGGGCGTGGGCTTCGTCTACACGCTGGCGCCGCGTCGGGCGCGCGCGGCCGTGGTGACGCGCCTGCACACGCCGTTCTTCGAGACGCTGGCGCTCGACGCCAGGGGGCGCCCGCCGCGACTCGGCGACCGCTTCACCTGCTGGCTGGAGCAGACCGCGGTCCACCGCGCGGATCGCCTCACCTCCTCGACGGTGCACCACCGGGAGATGATGGCCCGCGCCTACGGGCTCGCCGAGGAGCGGGTCTCCATCGTGCCCCTCGGCATCCCGCTGCCGCCGCCGCCGGCCGGGGACGGCGCGCCGCGGCCGCCGGGGCCTCGCACCGTGCTCTACGTGAGCCGCCTCGAGCACCGCAAGGGCACCCTGACCCTCCTCGAGGCGATCCCGCGCGTGCTCACCGCCTGCCCCGAGACGCGCTTCGTCCTCGCCGGCAAGGACCGCCCGCACGCGCCTGGCGGCAAGAAGTTCGCCGACCACTTCCGCGAGCAGCACCCCGCGCACCTCGGACAGGTGGAGTTCCGCGGCTTCGCCCCGGACGAGGAGCTGGCGCGGCTCTACGCGGGCTGCGACCTCTTCGTGGTCCCCTCCCAGTACGAGTCCTTCGGGCTCATCTTCGTCGAGGCGATGGCGCGCGGGAAGCCGGTGATCGGCTGCCGCGCCGGCGGGATGAACGAGGTCATCGCCGACAGCGAGACCGGCTACCTGATCGAGGTGGGGGACACCGACGCGCTGGTCGACCGCATGGTCCGGCTGCTCGGCGACGACGCGCTCCGGCAGCAGCAGGGGCAGGCCGCGCGGCGCCGGGCGGAGGAGCGGTTCAGCGCGGCGCGCATGGCGGAGCGGAGCCTCGAGCTCTACCGCGGGCTCGCGCGCTGATCATCGCGCTGCCGCGCAGCCGATTCTTGGCCCTCGCCAGGTCGCGTACCAACTTGCGATGAGGACGCTCGGCTGCGCGTAGCTCTGCGAGGGGGTCGGTTACAGCCAGGAAGATCCGCGTCGAGCTCGCCGTACACACGGGGCATGCGAGCCTGCACCCCATCCCTGCTCACCCTGGTGCTCATCCTCGGCTGCTCGGGCGGCGCGAAGCGCCTCGACGGCGGCAAGGATGACGGCAAGTCGGTCGCACCCGACGCCGTGGTCGCGCGCGACGGGAGCGGGGGAGACGGTCATCCCCTCTCCGACGGGCCTGCCCGCTCCGAGACCGCCGTGCCGGACCAGCTCGTGACCGTGCCCGACGCACCCCCGCCCCTGCCCAAGGAGGTGCTGATCGTCTCCGTGGAGTGGAGCTCCTACGTCGCGCCCCTGCAGACGCTGTACAGCGCCCACGGGTTTCCGGCGACGACCGTCACCAGCGTGCCGTCCAGCCTCTCCCCGTTCCGGGTGGTGGTGGTCAACAACCCGAAGAGCTGGCTCACGAGCGCCGACGTGGGGCTGCTCAAGGCCTTCATCCAGTCGGGACGCCGGCTGGTCCTCGTCGGGGACCACTGCAAGTATGGCTGCTTCGTCGACCAGGCGCGGCTCGATCAGGTCTTCGCCACCCTCGGCCTGCACATGAGCTACGACGGCACGGAGGGCGTGACGAGCGGAGCCGCCGTGACCGTGGTCCCGCACCCGCTCACCGTCGGCGTCAGCACGGTGTTTTTCGAGTACAGCGGCGGACTCACCGGTCTCACCGCGCCAGCCCAGGCGCTGGTCAAGGCGCAGGCCGACGGCGACGTGCTCGCCGCCCGGGAGCGCCCCGCGTTCGCTTCGGGGACCACGCTCGGCGACGTGGTGGTGCTGACCGACATGGACACGCTCACGCACACGAGCGATCCCGGGACCTCGGCCTTCCTGCTCAACCTGGTGCAGGTGACGGATCTCCCCTGAGGGCGTCGGCCGGCACCGACGGGGTACCGAGGATGTCACCAGCCGCGCAGATGATCACGGACTCCGGGGACGGTAGAGCGAAACATCAGCGGCAGCAGAGGGCGCCGGTCTTCTTCGACGTGATCGGCATCCAGATCCAGTAGCCCGCCGTCGCGGGGGTGTTCACGCCCACCCGGCTACACTTGGGCGCCGACACCAGGCCGACGTTGTCGGCGTCGGTTGCCGAAGACGAATTCAGGTTCGCGCACTCCCAGCCGATCGTCACGGAGCCTGCTGTCGTCGAGGCGCAGCTGGCGCTGCAGAGGCTATCGACCGGCGCGTCCACCGCGCCGTTCTTGCGCACGCAGCCCTTGATCCAGGCCGAGGTGGGGATCGAGGTGCTGGCGCCTCCGCGGGCGAGGAACTCCGAGGCGAGGCAGAGGTGCCAGCCGCCGGCGACGTTGCAGGCGTTCTCCGCGGTGCACTGCGTGAACGGGCCGCCACTGCAGATCATCATCGACGGGTCCGACCAGTACGAGCTGGTGATGGTGGTCAGGCACGCGGGAGTGCTCTGCTCCGGCGCCTGGTCCTTCGGCGCCTGGTCCTTCAGCGCCTGGTCCTTCAGCGCCTGGTCCTTCTCCAT
>JAKLHH010000793.1 GCA_022710245.1 Myxococcota bacterium | reverse complement strand
GCCCGCTCCCGGTGGCGGCGCCATCCCCGAGCCCGCCACGCTCACGTAGAGGCACTCGCCCGGCGGCTGGGGGGAGAAGAAGGGGTCTCGGGTCCTCGCCTCCCCGGGGGAGGCTCCGGGATGAGAGAGCGGGGCCTCGACGGTGAACTCGAGGAGCGCGAGCGCGCGCAGGAGCTGCGTCAGGTGCGCCTGCCCGGCGCCCGCCGGGACGCTCCCGGTCCGCGTCACCAGCCGCACGGTGTAGCCGCGCTTGATGTACTCGGCGGCGAGCGAGGCCGCCTGGCTGACCGCCTGCTCCTCGCGCTCGAGCTCGGCCTCGTCGGGGGCGCCGGGGCCGCCGGCGCGCCGGTGGTTGTCGAAGAAGATGCAGACGCGCCGCGCGCGCTGGTCCTCGTTCTGCCGCACCAGCAGGCGCCCCAGCGTCGCGCTCTTGCGCCAGTGGATGCTCCGCGGGTCGTCGCCGAGCTGGTACTCGCGGAGCGCGTGGAAGTCGCCGCGCCGCTCGAGCCGCTCGCTGTCGCGCTCGCCGGCCTCGCCGACGTGGCCTGGCGGCGGGAGCACGGGGTGGATCTCCGGGAAGTCGATGACCTCGGTGGCGCCGTCGGCGGGGCGCGACTTGCGGAAGAGCGCGAAGGGGAACTTGGTGCTGATCCGGTAGCCGGAGAAGCGGTAGAGGCCGCGGCGCGCGAAGGTGTGGCGGTAGGACGTGTGCTGCGTGCGGCCGGCCGGGACCTTGAGGAAGTAGCACTTCTTCTCGATCGAGCGTCCGGCCAGGAGGTCCTCGACCTCGATCGAGAAGGAGGGGAGACGGCGCTTCACGTTGCAGAGGCCGATCCCCATCAGGAAGGGCCGGCCGGCGAAGATGCGCTCGGGCACCTGCCGGGAGACCTCCAGCGCGCGGAGCGCGAGCTCGGAGAGGACGCCGCTGCCGATGATCAGCGCGAGCATCATGCCGAGGACGAGGAAGAGGAGGTTGTTGCCGGTGTTGATCGCGGCGAAGCCGATGCCCAGCGCGAGCGCGACGAAGTACTTCCCCTCGCGGGTGAACTTCAGGGTGCGCGGCAGCGGACGGCGCATCGTCGCTGATCAGAGCGGGACGGCGACCCGCTCGAGGACCTCGGAGATGGCCTGCTCGGCCTCCTCCCGCGTGCGGCTGATCGACTCCTGCGGAGCCGCCATCACCACGCGGTGCGCGAGGCAGGGGAGGGCGAGCCGCTTGAGGTCATCGGGGACGCAGTAGTCGCGGCCGCTCACGAGCGCGAACGCCTGGGCGGCGCGGTACCAGGAGATGGCGCCGCGCGTCGAGACCCCGAGCGAGAGGAAGGGCGAGCGGCGCGTCTCGCCGACGACGGTCATCAGGTAGTCGAGGAGCGCGGGGTCGACGCGCACGCCGTCCACGCGGCGCTGCACCTGGCGCAGCTGCTCCAGCTCCAGCACCGGCTGCACGCCCTCTATCGGGTCGAACCCGCCGCGCTCGGTGACCACGCGCCGCTCGTCGGGGGCCGCCGGATAGCCCATGCTGGCGCGCAGCAGGAAGCGGTCCATCTGCGACTCGGGGAGCGGGTAGGTGCCGAAGTGCTCCACCGGGTTCTGCGTCGCCACCACCATGAAGGGGTCCTCGAGCGGGTAGGTGGTCCCGTCGACGGAGATGTGCCCCTCGTTGAGCGCCTCGAGGAGCGAGCTCTGGGTGCGCGGCGTGGTGCGGTTGATCTCGTCGGCCAGCACCAGGTTGGCGAAGATGGGCCCCGGCTTGAACTCGAAGCCGCCCTTCTCCGCGTTGTAGATGGAGACGCCGACGATGTCGGAGGGGAGCAGGTCCGAGGTGAACTGGATGCGGCGGAAGCGGCCGCCGAGGCAGGCCGCCAGCGCGCGCGCGAGCGTCGTCTTGCCGACCCCGGGGACGTCCTCGATCAGCACGTGCCCGCGGGCGAAGAGGGCGGTGATGACGAGCCGCACGACCTCGGCCTTGCCGCGGATGACCCGACCTACCCCCTGCTCGAGGCGCTGCGCGATCTCGGCGGGGTGGGGGCCCGGCGCGTCCTTCAGGCGGGCGCCGACCTGAGGCTCACTCTTCAGCATGCGCTGGTTACTATAACACGTCCGCCGCGGCAGGGCCCGCAGCGGCACGAGCCTCGCGAGCCTCGGCGACCGCTGCTTGACCCTGGACGACGTCGAGGCCTGCTATATAGTCGACGCATGGTGAAGCACGACCGCGCGGCCCGGCTGCTCGGGATCGACCGCGCGCTGCAGCCCGAGAGGCGGCAGCGGTCGACTCGAGCTGTGGGCGACGCGGTCGCCGAGAGCGGTGTCGTGAGCCGTGGTGTCTCGCGCTGAGCCGACGCCAGCTCCGCCCCTCCAGGAGCCCGAGGATGGCTCCCGCTCGGCGCGCCGCGAGCGCGTCGCCATCGTGGGGGTGCCAGGCAGCGGCAAGAGCGTCCTCTTCCTCCGCCTGAGCGGCGGCTTCCGGCGGAGCGAGAGCTTCGCGCAGGCCTCCTCGGAGCTGGCAGAGGCGGAGCTCCGCGTCGGCGGGCGCCGCCTGCTCCTCATCGATACGCCGGGCATCGGCGGGCTGGAGTCCTGCTCCGAGGAGGAGGCGGCGACCCGCGACCTCCTGATGCGGGCCCCCCCCGACGTGCTGGTCCAGTGCGTGGACGCCGGCAGGCTGGTGCGCTCGCTGGCGCTCACTGGCCAGCTCGCCGACCTCGAGCTGCCTCTGGTCGTCGGCCTGACCATGGTCGACGAGGCGCTGGCCCGCGGCCTCGTCGTCGACGCGCAGGCGCTCTCCGTCGCGCTCGGCGTGCCGGTGGTGCCGGTCGGCGCCCTCGACGGGAGCGGCGTCCGCCGGCTGCAGGAGGCGCTCTCGCTCGCCTGCCGGCCGCGGCAGGTGGCCTACCCGCCGGCGCTGCAGGCCAGGATCGACGGGCTCCCGTCGGAGCCCTCGCGCGCCCACCGCGTGCACCAGGTGATCGCCGGGCCTCACCACGGGCTCGCGCCGGGGCAGAGCATCCGCCACATGGCGGCCGAGGCGCACCAGCACTGGGCCAGCGAGCTCGCGCAGCAGGTGAGCCGCAGCACCGGCCTGGAGCCGCGCCGCACGTTCTGGGACTGGCTCGCCAGCCAGGCCCTGCACCCCCTGCGGGGCTGGCTCTTCCTGCTGCTGACCGTGGCGCTCTCCTATCTGATCATCGCCAAGGTCGGGGTCGCCCTGCTGGCTGGTGGGCTGGAGCAGCGCCTGGCGACGCCGATCCTGCGCGCGGTCGGGGCGGCGATCGAGAGCCCCTGGTGGCGCGAGGCGCTGGTCGGCAACTTCGGGGTGCTCTCCCTCGGGCTGCTCAACGCGCTCTGCTCGGTGCTGCCCATCCTGCTCGTCTTCTATCTCCTCTTCGGGCTCCTCGAGGAGATCGGCTACTTCCCGCTGCTCTCGGCGCAGCTCGACCGCCTGCTCCGCTCCTTCGGGCTGACGGGTCGGTCGGTCCTCCCCATCACGCTCGGGTTCGGCTGCAACTCGGTGGCGAGCCTGGCCACGCGCACGCTGGAGAGCCGCCGGCAGCGCTTCATCGCCTGCTTCCTCATCTCGCTCGGGATCCCCTGCGCGGTGCAGCTCGGCGTGGTCGTCGCCGTCCTGGCGGCCGCACCGGCGGTCGCGCTGCTGGTCTTCGTCGGCGTGATCACCGCCGTCCAGCTCGCCGCCGGGCGGATCCTGGCG
The DNA here is from genome assembly GCA_022710245.1 of Myxococcota bacterium. Next base: position 907 of record JAKLHH010000793.1, on the reverse strand, counting down.
CTGGTCCTGCCGCACGACGAGCACGGGGAGTTCCTCGTCGAGCTCCCGCCGCTGCGAGCGCCTCGCCCGCGCGTCATCCTCGAGCGCAGCGGCCGCCGGCTGCTCGACTTCCTGCGCGAGGCCGTGCCGCTCTTCTGCGCGAGCGCGGTCATCCTGCAGCTCCTCGAGCAGACCGGCCTGCTCGCGCGGCTGCGCCAGGGGCTGGCGCCGATCGTCACCGGCGGGCTGGGGCTCCCGGCGCAGTACGCCGAGATGCTGCTGACGACCCTGGCCCGCCGCGAGGTCGGCGCCGTCATGCTGAAGAACCTGGTCGACCAGGGTGGCCTCAGCGTGAAGCAGACGGTGGTCGCGCTCACCGTGATGACGCTCTTCGTCCCCTGCCTCAACAACACCTTGATCCTCGGGCGCGTGATAGGCTGGCTGCGGGCTCTGATCATCTTCATGGCGGTGATGGCGATCGCGATCGGGGTGGGGGTCGCCGTCAACCTGGTCTGGCGCTGAGGCCGCCGACGACGAGGCGAGCATGACGCAGCACAACGAGCTCGACGAGGCCCTGGAGACCCTCTACCACCTGCGCGAGCGGCATGAGCCGGAGCGGAGCGCGGCGGAGGCCCACGGGCTGGCGCTGCGGCCCGAGCTGCTCGAGTCGCTGACCCGCGACGGGCTGGCGGTGGTCGAGGGCAGCCGCGTCGAGCTCACCGAGAGCGGCTTCGCGCGCGCGGAGCAGGTGATCCGCCGCCACCGCCTGGCGGAGCGGCTGCTCGCCGACGTGCTGCACATGAGCGCGGCCGAGGTGGAGAGCGGGGCCTGCGAGTTCGAGCACATGGTCGCCGAGGAGATCACCGAGAGCATCTGCATCCTGCTCGGCCACCCGCGGACCTGCCCGCACGGCTCGCCGATCCCGGAG
>JAKLHH010000792.1 GCA_022710245.1 Myxococcota bacterium | reverse complement strand
CGTCAGCCTCTCGCCGAAGCGGATGGCGTGGAGCCCGAGGTGGAGGCGGGCGCCCGACTCGCGCACCGCCTGCACGATGGCGGCGAGGTGCGTGCGGTAGAGCGCCACGCGCTCCGCCGGGACGTCCTGCCAGACCCAGTCCTTCGGCTGCCGGCCGCGCTCGCGGTCGATGGAGAGCCGGTTGAGCCGCTCGCGCACCAGGGGCGGCAGCGACTGGCGCAGCAGCGTCTTGCCCTTCTCGAGGAGGCGCGGCCGGTGCGGCGGCGGCGCGGCGCGGCCCGAGGGGAGCGTGAAGGTGGGCGGGATCTCGTCGAGGTAGAGGTGCGGGGTCGGGTAGTAGACCACCACGTCGGGCTTGAGCTGGCTCACCCAGCTCCGGAAGTAGTGCGGGATCCGCGGCGGCGACATGCCCGCCCGACCGGCGTTGATGACCTGGAAGCGCCCGGGCCGCGCGGCGTCGAGGCGCCGCTGCAGCTCCGCCGGGAGCTCGTGGCCCGGGCTCTCGTAGAGGCCGAAGACCTCGGAGGCGCCGGCGACGATGACGCGTGTGACCCCGGCCGGCTTCTCCAGGGTGAGCTCGGGGCCACGGAAGCCGAGGCTGTTCTGCTGCCACTTCTCGTAGCGCGCGTTCGGGCGACCGCGGACGCCCTTCTCGTCGAAGAGGTTGAGCACCTCGTAGCAGTAGGGCCCGAAGAAGGGCGCGCCCCAGGTCACGAGATCGTCGAGGCGGGCGAGCCCCTCGAGCGCGGCCACGAAGAGGACCGCGGCGGCGAGGGCCCGGAGCAGCTTCTTGATCATCGTGATCATCGCCGGCACCCCGCTCAGAACTGCGTGTAGATGAAGGCGCTCGCCTTGGCGCCGAAGAAGAAGCCGCCGTAGACGCCCACCGCGTAGAGCACGACGCGCGCGGGCCAGGCGAGGCGCGCCAGCCAGGGGAGCTCGCCGATCCGCGTCCGGTCCGGCGCTGCCCGCCGCTCCAGCGCGCCGATGACGAGCGCCACCCCGACCAGCGCGAGCGCCGTGATCAGGTCGCGCGCCGGCTGCCCGAAGAGGAGCTCGTGGCTGGCGGCGCGCTGCCCGCCGAGGAGCTCGAGGACGCTCCGCGGCAGGTCGAGGAGCCCGCTGCGCACCACGTGCCACGCGTCGCTGACGCGCTCGGCGCGGAAGAAGACCCAGGCCAGGCTCACCAGGTGGAAGGTGACGATGACCCGCCAGACCTCGAGGACGCGCCGCTTGCCCCCCTGCAGGCGCGCCTCGAGGCGCTTCTTCCAGGGCTGCAGCAGGATCCCGACCCCGAGGTAGAGGCCGTGCAGCGCGCCCCAGACGATGAAGCACAGGGTCGGGCCGTGCCAGAGCCCGGAGAGGAGGAAGGCGAAGGCGATCGCGATCGGGTTGCCCCAGCGCCGCCAGCGTCGGAGCGTGACCTGCATCGGCTGGAAGAGGTAGCTGAGGATCCAGCGCGAGAAGCTGAGGTGCCAGCGCCGCCAGAAGTCGGTCACCGAGGTGGCGAGGTAGGGCTCCTGGAAGTTCTGCGTCAGGCGGACGCCGTAGAGCCGGGCGGTGCCGAGCGCCATGTCGGTGTAGCCGGAGAAGTCGAAGAAGAGCTGCAGCGCGAAGAGGTAGGTGGCGAGGATCAGGGGCAGCCCGCTGTAGCCGTGCACCTCGCCGTAGACCGCGGTGACGAACGGCGCCAGGCGGTCGGCGATCACCACCTTCTTGAAGAGGCCCCAGAAGAAGAGGTGGAGCCCGAGGCGCAGCTCGGCGCCGTCGAAGCGAAAGGGCGCGCGGAGCTGCGGCAGGAGCGCGTCGCCGCGCTCGATCGGCCCCTGCAGGAGCTTGGGGAAGAAGGCGAGGTAGAGCGCGAAGTAGCCCGGGTGGCGCTCGGGCTCCTCGAGGACCTCGGTGTAGAGATCGACGAGGTACGAGATCGCCTGGAAGACGTAGTAGGAGACGCCGACGGCGAGGAGCGGCGCGACCGGGCGCCCGAGGAGCGCGGCGAGCGCGGGCAGGTAGCGGAGCCAGAGGAGGACGCCGAGGTTCGCGAGGAGGCCCGCCCAGAACCAGAGGCGGCGGCGGCCCGGCGTCTTCGCGCCGTGGATGCCGAGGCCAGCGAGGTAGCTCGCCAGCGCGACGCCTCCCAGCGCCGCGAGGAGGTGCGGCGCCTCGAGCGCGCCGTAGAAGGCCAGGCTGGCGAGCAGCAGCCAGAGCCAGCGCAGGCTCCTCGGCGCGGCCAGGAAGCCGAGGTAGACGACCGGGAGGAAGATCAGATAGGCGAAGGAGTTGAACGCCATCTCGCGCCTCGGCCCGGGGCCCGCGCTCGCCGCAGCTGGCGGCGCCGCGGCGGGCGCGGCCGGCTCACCCCGCCCGCTTGCGGTCGACGAGCGCCTGCAGGTCGCCCACGTTCTTCAGCTTCATCACCTCGGAGGTCTTGAAGCGGATCCCGAAGCGGTCCTCGACGGCGGCTACGACGCGCGCGTGGTTGAGCGAGTCCCAGCCGGGGACCATGGCCGCGGTCGTGGTGTCGGTGAGGTCGAAGTCCTTCAGCGACAGCTCCTGCAAGATGACCTGCTTCAGCTCTGCAGAGATCATTGGCTCCTCCTGGTCCGATGCTCTGCCGCCTCCGGGGCGGCAACCGCGATTGACGTTCGTGCAGCGTCGCCGCTACTTCCAGGCCATCTCGGCCACCGCGCGGGAGCGGTTCGCCGAGCGCGACGGCTTCCCCGACGAGCTCTTGATCAGCCAGCGGGGCGGGACCAGGTAGACGCGCGAGACGGTGACGTCGAGCGCCATGCCGGCGACCACCACCGCGCGGCGCAGCTCGCGCAGCGCCTCCTCGCCGGTCGCCGCCGTCTCGGCGACCACGCAGACCACCTCGGTGCCGGCCGCCTCGTCGTCGAGGCCGAAGGCGATCACGCGGCCCGGGAGGATCCCCTCGACCTTGCCCACCGCGTCCTCGATGTCCTCGGGGTAGATGTTGTTGCCGGCGACGATGAGGAGGTCCTTCTTGCGTCCGATGACGAAGTGGTCCTCACCGAGCCGGAAGCCGAGATCGCCGCTCGCGTACCAGCCGTCCTTCAGCACCTCGGCGGTCTTCTCCGGGTAGTTGCGGTAGCCGTCGAAGAGCGAGACCGAGCTGATCAGGATCTCGCCGACGCCCCCCTCGGGAAGCTCCTTGCCTGCGTCATCGAGGATGCGCACGCCGCAGCCGGAGATCAGCGTCCCCGAGGAGACGCAGGCGCGGGCCGCGGGCCCCTCGGGCACCTCGCGGGCGCGGCCGCGGGAGAGCTCCTCGCGGTCGACCCAGACGATCCGCGCCTCGCGCCCCGGCGCGGTCTGCGTGACCGCGAAGGTCGTCTCGGCCATCGCGTAGCAGGCGGAGAGCGCCTCGCGCTTGAGGCCGTAGGGCGCCAGCCGCTTGTGGAGCTTCTCGTGGCTCGCCGCGCGCACCGGCTCGCTGCAGTTGATCAGCAGGCGCACGCAGTCGAGGCGGAGCGGCTGCAGGTCCGACTCGCGGGCGCGCTCGGCGATCAGGTTGTAGGCGAAGTTCGGCAGGTAGGCGAGCGTGCCGCGCTCGCGCGACATGGCCTCGAACTGCATCAGCGGCGAGCAGACCCACTCGAAGGGGTCCATCTGCACGAGCGGAACCCCGGCGACGAGCGGCAGGTAGTAGGCCCCGATCAGACCCATGTCGTGATAGAGCGGCAGCCAGCTGACGAAGCGATCGTCGCGGGTGAGCTCGAGCGCCGCCGCGTAGCGGCTGAGGTGCTCGAGGACGGCGCGGTGCGAGAGGATGACCGGCTTCTGCAGGCCGGTGGTCCCGGAGGAGTGCTGGAGCAGGCACGGCTCCTCGGGCCGCGAGGGCGCGTGCGCCGCGAGGCCGTCGCCCTTGCCGGCGGCGAGCCACTCGAGCGGGAAGAGGATGTCGCGCACGGTGCTCTTCTCGCCGAGGGTGAGCGGCCGCACCACCGGGTCGAGGTCGCGCTCGGTCAGCACCAGGTCGAGGCCGGAGCGCGAGGCCATCCCCTCCAGCCCCTGGCGGAACTTGTCCGGGTGGAGGCGGTTGTTCGGGTAGGCGAGCACCGCGGGGAGCGCGCCGGTCGCGCTGATGCCGAGGTAGGTCGGGTAGAAGCCCGGGTGGTGGCGCAGGATCAGCGCGCAGACGTCGCCCGGCTTGACGCCCGCCTCGGTGAGCCGCGCGGCGACCAGCGAGGCGGCCTGCAAGAGCTCGCCCCAGCGCCAGCGCACTGGCTCCTCGTCGGCGACCCAGTGCACGATCGCCTCACGCTCCGGCTCCCGCTCGGCGTGACGGCGCCAGTGATCCCAGACAAGCCCCTCGACGTCGATCTTGACCCGCGTGCTCACGTGTCCTGCCTCCTAGCGCGCGCCGGCGACGCGGCGGCGCATCCAGTCGTCGACCGCCTCCACCACCTGCGCCTGCCACTCGCGCAGCGTGTAGAAGTGGTTGCTGCCCTCGATGGGCTTGATCGCGCAGAGCCGCTCGTAGGCCGGCTCATCGTCCCAGAAGATCGTGTGGAAGTGCTCCTGGAAGTGCAGCCAGAAGGGGTCCCGCGAGCCGTAGAGGAAGAGCACCGGCCGCTCGCGCTTCATCACCG
>JAKLHH010000791.1 GCA_022710245.1 Myxococcota bacterium | reverse complement strand
GAGCTTCGGCTTGGGCCCGTCCACGATCGGCTTGGGCCCGTCCACGATCGGCTTGGGCCCGTCCACGATCGGCTTGGGCCCGTCGAGCCGCGCTCCATCCACGCGCGCGTCGGGGACGGTGGGGTTCGGGTCGAGCCCCGGCCCGCTGCCGTCCGAGCGCGGTCCGAGGAGGGCATTGCGGCCGCAGCCGGCCGCGAGCCCGAGCGAGAGGAGGAGGAGCCATCGCGTGGACGCCACAGGTCACCTCGTGTGCAGCTGCAAGAGCGTAGCATGGCTCGGCCCGGTCCGGGCGCGGCCTGGCTCACAGCCTTCGGTGCCCTCGGCCATGGACGCCATTCACCTGCGCCACCCCGCGGGCCTGCGCTGGCCGCATCGTGTACACTTCCCTACATGGGAACGCGGTGGGTGCGGCACGCGAAGTTCGGGGAGGGCATGGTGGCCGAGGAGATCGCCTCGCCCGGCGGACTCAAGCTGCGAGTGGTCTTCCCCGACGGGAGCAACCGGGTGCTGCTCGCCTCCTTCCTGCTGCCGATCGAGGCCCCGGCGTCGACCTCGGGTGTCCTCTTCACCATGCGCTCCCCCCGCTGCGGACCGCTCGGCAAGCAGGTCATCGATCTGCACGCCGCGAGCGTCACGGAGTGGTTCGCGAGCGCGTTCGAGGCCACCGCGACGCTGGCGGGGCAGCCCGGCGCTCCCATCGAGGACTGGCTCGTCGGCCGCCTGGGCGCTCCCGCGAGGGGACTCGCGCGCGCCTTCGAGCGCGCGGCCGAGGCTCGCCTCCCGGCCCCGACCACGCCGGCCCTGCTCGCCGAGCGCCTGCGAGACCAGCTCGAGCCTGCGGAGGTCGAGAGCGTGCGCGCCGACGGCTCCTCCCTTCGCCTCCGCCTGAGCAGCGATGGCGGTCCGCTGGTCTGCTGCTTCTTCGATCGTCGCCGCGCCGCGGAGCACCCGGACCGGACCCGCTTCCTCCTCTGGACCGCGCCCCGCTTCCCCCCGGCCGCCGCGGACGACGGTTCGGCGTTCACCCCCGGACCGGGCACCCACCTGGCGCCGCTGCGGTCTGCGGCAGCCGGCCCCGTGACCGGCCAGGGGCGCGTCTTCATCTGCCTCCTCGGTACAGCCCTGGAGCGCGCGCCGCTCGTGCTCTCCGGGCTCCGCTTCGCCGAGCTGCCGGCCTTCCTCCGCGAGAGCGAGCCCTTCGCCAGCCCGCTCACCGCGACGCACCACGAGACCTGGCCGCTCGCGCTGCGCCTGCTCCGGGCCCACCTCGCCCCCGAGGACGACGACCTCTCGACAGCGCTCGAGGCCGTGAGCCGATCGCCGCTCCTCGAGCTCGACGACGGGCGGGACTGGGAGCTCGGAGTGGGCCCGCACGAGGAGGCGCGCGAGGAGGTGCTGGAGGCCGATGGCGGGCTGCGACACGGGCGGCCCCGCGGTCTCATCGACCTCGGCTCCCACCACGCGCTCGTCTGCCCGGCGCTGGAGAGCGGCGCGCACCAGCAGTGGATCCTCTTCGACGACTGCTGGGCGGCCGCGAACGAGGCGCTGGCGCGCTCGATCCTCGACTACACGTCGAGCTGGGATCCGTTTCGCGAGGTCGCCGCCGCGGCCAGCCCGCCCTGACCGCGCCCGGCCCATGACGTGGTGCGCCGCCCGGCCATCGCCACCCGGCGCCGCCTCGCGTATGCTGACCGCAGGTGCGCGCGCTCCTCCCACTCCTGGCCGTCGGCCTGCTCGCCTGCCATCACCTCCTCGACTTCTCGGGGACGCCTGGCGGCGCAGGCGACGCGCGCCAGGCTGACCGCTCGCCCGGCGGCGAGGCTGGCCGGGAGGTCACCGCGCCCCAGCCCCTCACGCCCCTCGCCCCCGACGACGGTCGTCTCTGGGTGGCCGAGACGGACCGCCTGCGTCTCCTCACCTACCTCGCCGCCAGCGACACGTTCCGCGAGGAGCAGCAGGTCCCTCGCCCCGACGGGCGCGTCGTCTGGATCGCCCCGCTCCTCTCCGGCCCGCTCGACGAGCTGGTCGCCCTCAAGGTGGACCGCCAGCCGGCCCCCCGGCTCGAGCTCTGGCGCTGGTCCGGGGGCACCTGGACCCTGGTCAACACGCGGCTCACCGGGGACCTCGACAAGCGGGACTTCGACCTCGCCACCGACGGGGAGACCGTGCTGCTGGTGAGCGGCGACGGCGGCCCGCGGCCGCTGCTCACTCGGCTCTCAGGCCCCTCCTCGATCTCTGCGGACCCGCTGCCGATCAACGACGGCGGGGACAGCGGCCCCGACCTCTCCAACGGGGCAGTCCTCTGGGTCCAGCTGGTGGCGGCGCCAGGCTCTCCGGGCGAGGCGACGCTCCTCTTCGCCGACGCCAACGCCGATCTGGTGGCTGTCCCCTGGAGCAAGGGCGCCTGGGACGTCAGCCGCGCGACCCTGCTGGGCAGCCAGCTGAAGACGAACGTCACGACGGGCGTGGTGAGCAACCGCGCCTTCGACGGGGCCTACGAGAGCTCGGGGGCGCTCCTGGTCGCGTGGGGACGCGCGTCGTCGACCTCGGACTACGGCTTCGCCTGGCGCCGCAGGCCCGCCGGCGGGACCTGGAGCACCGTCGCCAAGGTACCGGCGCCCGCCACCGGGCTGACCCACGCGCTGGACCTCGCCGCCGAGCCTGGTGGCGATCGCATCGCCGGCGCGTTCTTCGACCTGGGGGACAGCGTCGAGCGCCTCGGTCTCGCGACCTGGAACGGCGCGGCCTGGGTCGGAGGCGAGCTCGACGGGCAGACGCGCGACGTGAACGACACGGCGACGGGAGACATGCCGGGCGGCGTGGCCTGGTGCGCGAGCGGTCCGCTCGCGGTCTACGCCGATGACACTCCCGGCAAGATCGACTGGGCGTCGTGGGCCGACGCCGCCTGGAAGGTGCAGCCCGACGTGGACGTGCCCGGCAAGGGCCTGACCGAGTCGGCGCAGCTCGAACGCCTGCCCTCGCGGGACGCGGCCCTCGTGGTCCTGAGCGACGACCAGCGCAGGCTCTTCCACGCCCGCTTCGATGGGAGCTGGAGCATCGGTCCTGCGCCGCTCTCGAGCCAGCTCTCCTCGACGGTGACCGTGCCGTTCGCGCTGGCCATCCAGCGCTGAAGGCGCGCCTCAGGCGTCGAAGCGCACCAGCTCGCGCTTGAACCCGCGCGTACGCCAGGCGCCGTAAGCGAACCCGAGGAGGAGCCAGGCGGCGCCGCCGACCTTCGCGGGCCAGCGCAGGTTGAGCCAGATGAAGAGGCAGACGAGGAAGCCGAGGAGCGGCAGCGTCCGCCCGCCTGGCGCGCGCTCCTCGCCGGGGCGGAGCTGGCGTCGGAAGGCGGCCGCGTTGACGCCCATGAAGGCGATGAAGGCGCCGAAGTTGAGGAGCTCGGCGCCGAGCTGGTAGCTGAGGAGGAAGGCGCCGGCGAGCGCGATGGCCCCCACGAGGAGCACGTTGTTGCGCGGGACCTGCCGCCGCGGCTCGACGGCGCCGAAGAAGGGCCGGGGGAGCGCGCCGCTCCGCCCCATACCGTAGAGGAGCCGCGCCGCGCCGAGCTGCGCGCCCATGCCAGAGCCGATCGTCGCGACGAGCAGCGTGGCGTTCACCAGCTGGTAGAGCCAGCGCCCGCCGGCGAGCCCGGCGACCTCGCAGAACGCGGTGTCGACGTTGGCGAAGGGGCGCGAGGCGGGCCAGACGAGCTGGCCCGCGTAGACCTCGAGCGAGGCGAGGACGCCGGTCAGCGCGCAGGTGAGCACGGTGGCGAGGAGGATGTTGCGCCGCGGGTCCTCGACCTCCTCGGCGAGCGTCGAGATGCCGTCGAAGCCGATATAGGTGAGCACCGCGATCGAGGTGCCGGTGAAGAGCGCGGAGGCGGAGAAGGTCGCCGGGTCGTAGAAGGGGCGCGTGAAGAAGCCTGGCCCAGCCTCGGCGCCGAGGACGTGGCGCGCGGCGGCGGCGAGGAAGATGACGATGACGGCGCCCATCGCCGCGGCGAGCGTCGCGTTGATGCGCGCCGAGGCGCGGATGCCCCAGAGGTTGAGCGCCGTGAAGAGCGCGGCGAAGAGCGGAGCCCAGACCGCGAAGGGTACGCCGGGCAGGATGTTGCGCGCGGCCTGGCTGCACCAGATGGTGCAGACGATGGGGTTCAGCAGGTAGTCCATCACCATCGCCCAGCCGGTGAGGAAGCCGAGCGAGGGGTGGAGCTCGGCGCCGACGTAGGTGAAGGCCGAGCCCGCGCTCGGATACGCGCGGGCCATCCGCCCATAGCTGAGCGCGGTGAAGAGCATCGCCACCATCGCCAGCAGCACCGCGGTGACCACGTGGCCGCGCGCCTCCTGGCTGACCACGCCGAAGGCCGGCATCGGGGCGGTGGGCTGGATGACGATGATGCCGTAGAGGATCAGGTCCCGCAGGCCGAGGGTGCGACGGAGGCGGGGCGCGGAGGCGGCTGGCCGGGGGTCGGGCATCGCCAGTGACTATATGCGGTCCCGGGCTGCCGCACGAGCGCTGCGGCTCCCCTCCCCCTGGCGGCGGTCATGGGTCCACCTCGGGGTCCACGTCAGGCCCTGGCACCCGGCCCAGCAGCTCTCCGGTGACCGGATCG
>JAKLHH010000790.1 GCA_022710245.1 Myxococcota bacterium | reverse complement strand
GTCGATCAGCGCCATCGTCCCGCAGGCGGTGCACCAGCCGCCGTTGTTGGTGATCGCCGCCGGGCCGGCGTGCCGGATACGGAACCCGACCACGGTCAACGGCACGAAGTCCTCGACGAGGATCGCCTGCTCCGTCTGCCCCTCGAGCTGCAGCCCGACCAGGGTCGTCCCGGCGAGGTTGGTCGTCGTGCGCAGGCCGGTCCTGCCGCCGATGACGTGCAGGTTCACGGCGCCCATGTTCCGTCCGGGCACGCCCCACACCCCCGTGTGCCCCCCCTCCGCGTGGACCCGCACGTGGTTGATCCCCGCCTTCTGGGCCCCCGGGAAGAACACGCCCACCGCGCCCGCGTGACCGCCGAGGTCGAAGTCGAGACTCTGGAGCTGGTCGTCGAAGACATCCATCGGCGCGGACTCGAAGCCGGTCGGGCCCTGGATCGGGTTGAACGAGAGGTCGCCGGGGACCGCGGTCGCGGTCTCGGTCTTGTAGAGCGCGAAGGCCAGCATCGGTCGCGGGCTGCTCGCCGCGTCGAAGCGGGGAGCCGCGGCGGCGAGCCGGAGCAGCGGCCGCTGGCCGTCGCGGCTCTCGCCGACGAGCACGTTGCTGTGGCGCGGGAACTTCCCCTCCTTGAGCCACCACTTGTAGACGCGGAGCGTGTCCGAGATGCTGTAGGTGCCGAGCGGGAAGAGGACGGCGAGCTGCCGCTTGGCGCCGTCGTCGATCGCCGCCTGGAGCGCCGCCGTGGAGTCCTTGGCTCCGGTGGGGTCGGCGCCGAAGCTGAGCACGTTCAGGAAGCCCAGCGCCTCGAGCTCCCCGGCGTGCGCCGGGTCGGTGAGGTCGAGGCCCGCCGCGCGCCCGGCGCCGGTCAGCGAGGCGCTGAAGGTGCCCGCGGAGGTGACGACGCTGAGCGTCGCCGACGCCGGCCCCGGCTGCGTCGGCGCGAAGCGGACCTCGTAGGTGCACGAGGCGCCCGCGGCGAGGGAGGCCGGGCAGCTCGACGCGGTGGTCGCGAACTGCGCGCCGTTGATGGCAGCGCTCTGCAAGGTCAGCGCGGCGCCGCCGCTGTTCGCCAGCGTGAGGGTCCGCGTGGCCGTGGCGCCTGCCTTGACCTCGCCGAACGCGAGCGGGTTGGGGGAGAGGGTGAGCCCGAGCTTGGCCAGGAAGGTGTGCCAGACCCAGCCGTCGACGCCCTGCTCGAAGTCGACCCGCCAGCGCGCGCCGGTGGGGACCGTCGCCGGCCCGTGAGTGATCACGCCGAGGGCGCCGCGCGGCTGCTGGCCGAGGACGTCGCCCACGGGGTTGCCGGCGGCGCGCACGTTGGCCAGCGCCGTGGTGACCATCACCCGGTCACCGACAGCGAGGCTGGGTCCCTCGACGAAGCCTGCCCTCCCCTCCTCCTCCTCGCCTGCCGCAGCGCCAGGCTGCGTCGGGCCGCACGCCGCGACGACGGAGCAGAGGAGCAGCGTGAGACCCGTGGGTGCCCAGACAGCGCGGACAGACCTGACAGACATCGATGCCTCCTTGGGTTGTGAGGCTGATCCCAGCAAGAGAAGTGCCACGGCGAGCGCGTCGCAAGTCGGGCGCAGCAGGGCGTCCTCTGGCGCCGGGACGGCCTTCACCGTCTCCTGCAGGAGACCCGATGGCCTGCGCCGGCGACACGTCGCGTCCCAGGCGGCGCCTCGGTGGACGGCCTCGTCACGTCGCTCGATGCTGCCGACCTCGATCACGAGCCCACCTGCGAGGCTCCCTGCGAGGCGGCCGGGGCCGGCGGCGGCGCCGTTGCCCTGCCGCGAGGCGAGGCGGCGGGCCAGGGCTTGCCACGCGGCCGCGCCTGCAGTAAGCGCTCCGCCATGAGCCTCTCCAGCGTCTGCGTCTACTGTGCCTCCAGCCGCCAGGCCCCCGCCCATTACCACGAGGAGGCGCGCCGCCTCGGCGGGCTCCTCGCGCGCCGCGGCCTCACCGTCGTCTGCGGGGGCGGCGGCGAGGGCTCCATGGGCGCGCTCGCCGAGGGCGTGCTCGCCGAGGGCGGGCGGATCGTCGGCATCATGCCCCGCTTCATGATCGAGCTGGAGTGGGTGCACCGCGGGCTCAGCGAGCTCCGCGTCGTCGAGACCCTGCAGGAGCGCAAGCGCCTGATGCAGGAGAGCGCCGACGCGGTGGTCGCGCTGCCGGGCGGCTCCGGGACCTTCGAGGAGCTGCTCGAGACCATCACCGCCAAGCGCCTCGGGCTCTTCACCGGCCCCATCGTCATCGTCTCGAGCGGCGGCTACTACGACCCGCTCCTCGAGCTCCTCGAGCGCTCCGTCGCCGAGCGCTTCATGGCGCCGCGCCACCGCGAGCTCTGGCAGGCGGTCGCCACCGCCCTGGAGGTCCTCCCCGCGCTGGAGGCCGCGCCCCCCTGGAGCGCCGACGCGCTCACCTTCGCCAGGATCTGAGCCCCACCCCGCCGCTTCACTCCAGGGCGCGCTCCAGCTCGGACCAGCCGCGCTGCAGCGCCAGGGCGACGCCCTGGAGGGCGCGCCAGAGCCACTCGTCCTTCCGCACCTGGTCGACGCGCTCGGACCAGGCGGTCTCCGGACGCGCGAGCTGCGCCGAAGCCAGCGCAGCGGAGAGCTCGTCGCGGTCCGTGTGCACCAGCCCTCCTGGAAAGCCGTCGGGCTCGGCCAGGACGATGAACCGGGCAGCCTGTCTGATCTCGGCAGCCGACCACCCCTTCTGGAGCAGGTAGGCGAGATCGTCTCGCCAGTCATCCGTTCTGAGCCGGAGGTACCCGCTCTGTTCGAGACGTCGGGGAACAGCGATGGCGCCGCACGCGCACTCGACATGGAGTGTGTCCAGGTTCGAGAGGAGATCGGCGAGTCCAGCGTGGCCGCAGAACCTTGTCACCGCCGCGAGCAGGTCCGTGAACTGGCGCCTGTCGGCCAACTCGGTCAGCGAGGCCACCGCCTTCTGCCGCACCTCGGCCACAGCAGCCTCGTAGTCCCCGGCGAGATCGCCTGGCAGGACAGGGTGGTGAGCGACCATCGACCGAACGAGGTCTCCGGCGAGATCCGCATCGCAGGTGCCGCGAAGCTTCGCCGCCATGGTTTCCAGCTCGGAACGGGGTGTGGCCCGCGCCGCCTCCACGCGGCTGATGTGGTCGATCACCTCCACTCGTCTGCCCAATGGGAGCGAGTCGAGACGCGCGGAGAGGTGCGGCACCACCGCGTAGGCTACCTCGATGGGTGTGAGCTGGTGCAGGTACTGTTCGAACAGCTCGGCGTAGATGTGCTGCTCGCCGTAGCGGCCGATGGACTGCTCCCAGCGCGCCAGGATCGGCACGGTCTCGTCGCCCGTTCCGAAGTGCGTCTTCAGCGTGGCCCACCTGTCGGATGATAGTGGCAACATGCCGCCACGCTATCCGACGGGGCGCTCGACGGCAACGCGAACCCGCGGTACATTTCCCGGCCCATGGCAGACGAGACCCCGAAGCGCCGCGGCTGGCTCTCTCCCATCCTGCTCCTCGGCGGCATCGCCCTGGCCTGGTTCGTGGCCGTGCTGGCGCTCGACTTCTTCCTCTCCTTCCACACCGGCAAGGCCTTCCGCGCCGTCTTCTCGTCCTGGTCGGCGGGCGACGTGCAGCAGACGCTGGGCGCGCTCCCCGGCGTGGTCGTCGCCATCCTCGGCATCGCCATCACGGTGGTCTCCATCATCCTGCAGCTCTCCGCGACCCGCTACACGCCGCGGGTCACCGAGATGTTCTTCCTCGATCGCACGAACCTCCTGGTGATGGGCTTCTTCGTCGTCGCCTCGGTGGTGAGCATCTGGGCCGCGATCGCCGTCCGCCAGGCCTTCGTGCCGCAGATGCTGATCCTCTCCACGGTGATCATGATGACCGCCGCGGTGCTGATCATGATCCCCTACTTCGCCTACGTCTTCGCCTTCCTGGAGCCGGAGCGGATCGTCGACCGCCTGCAGGAGCAGTCGCTCGACGAGGCGCTCGGGCGAGGGCGCGGGCGCGCGCACACCCCCGAGGCACGGCAGGCCCGCGTGCTCGGCGGGGTCGAGCAGCTCGCCGACGTGGCGGTGAACTCCGTCTCCCAGAAGGACCGCATCATCGCCTCGCGCAGCGTCGACGCGCTCCGCGACCTGGCGATGCGCTACCTGGAGCAGAAGCGCACGCTGCCGGCGGAGTGGTTCGCCATCGGCCCGCTCCTCGGACGCAACCCCGACTTCGTGGCGATGGCGCCAGGCAGCGTGGAGGAGATCAGCGGCAAGCGCACCTGGCTCGAGTGGAAGGTGCTGCGCCAGTACCAGACCATCTACAACGAGTCGGTCAACCGCATGCGCGACATCGCCTACCTGGTGGCGATCAACACGCGCTACGTGGGCGAGAAGGCGCTCGCCAGCGGCGACGCCGAGGTCCTCGAGCTGGCGCTGAAGTTCTTCAACACCTACCTCCGCGCCACCATCAACGAGCGCGACGTGCGCACGGGCTACAACGTCCTCTACCAGTACCGCCTCCTCGCCGAGAGCGTGCTCGCCGGCGGCAAGGCGGAGGAGCTGATCGAGCTCGCGCGCTACTTCAAGTACTACGGCCAGACCGCGAACCAGCGCGGCCTCGCCTTCATCACCGAGACC
>JAKLHH010000079.1 GCA_022710245.1 Myxococcota bacterium | reverse complement strand
CACGGGCCCGCGGTTGACGACCCGCACGCGGATCGCCACGTCCTCGGCCGTGGCCTTGGCGTACTCGAGGAAGACACCGAAGTAGCGGTCCTCGTCGAAGACGCCGGTGTCCAGCAGCTCGTACTCGAGCTCGCTGCGCGTGCGGCGACGGTTGGTCTCGACCAGATCGAGGTAGGGGTACTCACGCTGGGGGTACTTGTAGAGCCACTTCATGTAGGAGTGGGTCGGCGTCGAGTCGAGGTAGAAGTAGTACTCCTTGACGTCCTCGCCGTGGTTGCCCTCCCCGTTGGTCAGGCCGAAGAGGCGCTCCTTGAGGATCGGGTCCCGCTCGTTCCAGAGCGCGAGCGCGAAGCAGAGGCGCTGCTCGTCGTCGGAGAAGCCGCCGAGGCCGTCCTCGCCCCAGCGGTAGGCGCGGTACCTCGCCTGCTCGTGCGGGAAGTAGGACCAGGCGTTGCCGTCGCTGCTGTAGTCCTCGCGGACCGTGCCCCACTGCCGCTCGGAGAGGTAAGGGCCCCACCGCCGCCAGTCGATCTTCCCGTCTCGTGTCTCGAGGAGGCGCTGCTTCTCAGCGCCGGTCACCCCCTTGCTCGCTGCCATCCTCCCCTGCCTTCCGCTCGCTGCTTCTCACACGGCGCCGGGGAGCGAGGAGGCCCGCGGCGTTGCCTCGTCGACGACAAAGCAACTCACGTACCCGTCGCCTCGGACCTCCCGGCCCACCGCGCGGCGTCACCCGTTCATGGCACCCGGGCGGTCGGAGGTCGCGCCGTCGCCGCGAGCGCGCCGGGACGCCCCCGCCCGGCCGGCAGGGGCGCGAATCCTCGCCGCGAGCGGGGAAAACGGACCCGGGCCTCGGCCGCCTGCGCCGCTGTCCTCGTCACCCGGCGCCTGCGCTCGCGCGCCTGGCCATGGCAGCCCCGCGGTGACGCGGCATCGGCGTTGCACCGGCCTCGCTGCAGGAGGCGCCTTCTGGTTCGGCTTCGGAGGTCCAGACAGCGGCAAGTATGTGGACTATGGTTCGAGCATCGTGGCCAACAAGTGGCAGCGAGTTCGTATCGCCTTCAAGGCCAATACCCCGGGGGTCGCGGACGGGCGGTTTGTCATGAAGTACGACGACGTCACCGTCTTCGATATCACGGGCCAGTACTTCGCCGCGAAGGATGAGCTCGATACGTTCATCTTCACGAACTACGATGCCAAGCCTGGCGACAACTTCACGGACCCGATGATCTACGTCGACGACCTCGAGTTCCGCACCGGCGCCGGCTCCTTCGACTGCATCAAGTAGCCCGCGCGCCTCGCTCGCGTGAGCGATGGTGCTCACTGCAGTCAGGGGGTGAAGTAGACCGGCGCGCCGACCAGGGTGCCGCCGTCCTTCTGGATGGCGTAGGCGAAGACGTGGGTCGCTGCTGGAACCTGCAGCAGCAGGGTGCCGCCGCAGACGGGCTGGCTCTCGCAAGGGAAGACCTTCAGCGTCTTGTTACCGGCCCCGACGAGCACGATGCGATCGAACCCCTCGGTCGGGTCGAGGCCGAGCACCTCGAGCGGCTCGATGCTCGCCTCGCTCACCGTGGAGCCTGGCCAGTAGGGACCCGCGCGCACGCGGAGCGTGGCGTCGTGATCATTGGTGGCGAACGATCGACGCTCGCGCATCGCCTCCATCAGGGCCGCGCCATCCCGCGCGGTGACCCAGAAGCCGCTGCGCACCGAGGTGCTCCCCCAGTTCGCCTGGTGTGTGTCGCTGTTCCAGGTGGGCGCGAGCCGCCAGCCGGCGTCGAGGGCGGCCGCGTACCTGGTGATGCGCTCGGCGAAGGTGCTGCCGCCGTTGAGCTCGTAGAGCGCCAGGTTGGGCGCGGCCTTGGCGTCGTAGGCGAAGCTCGCCCAGGGGTAGCTCGGCGAGGCGGGGTGGTTCATCTGGCCGAGGCAGCCCGAGCAGGCGGCGAGCTTGGCGTACCAGGTGGCGTAGTCGGGCGTGTTCGGCACCGACGAGAGCGTCGAGGCGGAGAGGACGTTCGCGTGGCCGAGGCCGGGACCGATCCAGGTCTCCCAGCCACAAGCGGCCACGAAGGTCCCCGGCGAGTCGGCGGCCGCAGCCGCCGTCGCGCAGCCGGACCACTCGGCGCTGGAGATCGCGGCGACGTGATCGGTGACGATGAGGTAGTCGAGCTTCGAGGAGCGGGCGAGGGCGAAGGCGTCGGCCGGCACGCCCTCCCCGTCCGAGGAGGAGGTGTGGGTGTGGTGATCGCCGACCATCGGGAAGAGCTCGCCCGAGAGGCACCCCGACGGGCACTCGCCGCAGTCGCTGGAGCAGCCGCGGCAGGTCTCGCCCGCGTCACAGCGGCCGTCGCCGCAGGTCGCCTGGCTGGTGGTGAGCAGCAGCAGCGGTCGGTAGAAGGCGCTCTCGGCCGAGGCGATGCGAATCCCATTGGCGGAGGCGGGCAGCAGCGCCAGCGAGAGCTTCGAGCTCGGGGTGACAGCGTGGGTCACGTCGAGCTCGACCCAGCCGCGGTCCGTCGCGCTGATCGCGGCCAGGCTGGTCGCTCCGCTGGTGGCGGGCCTGGTGTTCCAGGTGATGCTGTCCGCGAAGCTGTGGTCCGGGATCGAGACCACGCGGGCGCTGCTCGCCGAGCCGTCGAGCAGATAGAGGCGCAGCACCGCGCGCTCGATGGGCGGCACCGCGCCGATGTTGAAGCGAAGATAACCCTCCTTGACGGTCCCCGAGGCGTCGGCGTCCACATCCAGGTAAGCGAGCTGGCCGAAGCTCTTGTCGGCGGCGGCGCCGGACTGCACGTAGGTATCCACCTCGGGGGCGATGGCGTTCGCCGGGACCTCGGCCCCGGGCTCGAGGACCAGCTTGGGCCGGTGCGTGGCAGCCTCGCGTGAGGCGATGCCGACGCCGTCGGTGGACCTGGGGACGATGGCGAAGGAGAACACCGCGTCGGAGGCGACTCGCGCGGTCACGTCCAGCTCCACCCAGGCTCCCGGGGTCGTCGCGGTCAGCGCCCCGAGGGGCGCGCCGTCGACGGCGGGCCTGGTGTTCCAGGTGATGGACTCGTCGAAGGTCGTGTCGGAGATGGCGACGACGTCCATGCTGCCGGTCGACCCGTCGCTGACATAGAGGTGAAGCAGGGCCCGCGCCACCGGGACCTTGGGGATGCGGAAGCGCAGGTAGGCCTGCGTGGCCTCGCCGCCCGACAGGTCCTGGTCGATCCAGAGTGAGGCCGCGGCGCCGAAGCTGGTGTCGGCCTTGGCGCCGGACCGCACATAGGTGTCCGCCTCGGGGTGGAGCACGAGGCGGTGCCTGGCAACGCTGGAGGGGCGCGCCGCGTCCGTCGCGGGCTGGGAGTCGGGAGTGGCCCCGGCATCGTCCTCACCGACCGAGAGATCGGGGCCAGCGTCGGCGGGGAGCTCCGCGTCGGGGCCGGCATCCTGAGACGGAGCGGGCGCGCCGCCGCAGGCGAGGCCTGGCAGGCAGCCGAGCAGCACGATCAGCCCCGCGTCGCGGACCATCGCACGGGCGGCAGCGATGGACCCGGCCGGCCGGCGTCGGGTCCATCGCCCCTCTGGGCGAGCGGGGTTCAACGCCTCATTGTCACAAGCTCCGCGCCCGCTGCCAAGCGCCGTCAGCGGCGCCAGCAGGGAGCCCAGCAGACCACCGCGTGTCGCCAGGGCGGCAGTGATATCGCGACGCGCAGCGGGCCTCGCCTCGGCGCTGACAGCCGGCGGCGAACCGGGTATCCTGCGGTGACCACTGGCGAGGCATCGATGAAGCACCAGCACGGCTCCGCCCCGGGCAAGGACCTCCCGCAGGGACGCAACGAGGACCAGGAGCTCCTCCGCACCCCGGCGCCGAGCACCCCGGCGCGGAGCGAGGACTTCACCACCATGGACCCCTGGCGGGTGCTCCGCATCCAGGGCGAGGTCGTCGACGGCTTCGAGCACCTGCACCGGATCGGCCCCGCCGTGTCGCTCTTCGGCTCGGCGCGCCTGCCGCCCGAGAGCCCCTGGTACAGCAAGGCGCGGGAGACCGCGCGCCTGCTCTCCGACGCCGGCCTGGTGATCATCACCGGCGGCGGCCCGGGGCTGATGGAGGCGGCGAACCGCGGCGCGCAGGAGGGGCGCAGCCTCTCGGTGGGCTGCAACATCCAGCTCCCGCACGAGCAGTCGCCGAACCCCTTCCAGGACCTGGCGCTCACCTTCCGCTACTTCTTCGTGCGCAAGCTGATGTTCGTGAAGTACTCGGTGGGCTTCGTCATCTTCCCCGGCGGCTTCGGCACCCTCGACGAGCTCTTCGAGGCGCTGACGCTGGCGCAGACGCGCAAGATAGAGCACTTCCCCATCGTCCTCTGCGGCCGCGCCTACTGGGCGCCGCTCCTCGAGTGGTGCCGCGGGGCCATCCTCGGCGAGGCCTGCATCAACCCCGATGACCTCGAGCTGCTGCGCGTCCTCGACGAGCCGGCCGAGATCGCCGAGGCTGTCGTCACCGCCTGCCGCGCGGGCGGCTACCTGCCGCCGGCCTAGCCGGCGGCGTCAGCGAGCCAGATCGGAGAGGTCAGCATGTCGTCGAACCACAGCCCCTGCCTCCGCTTCCTCGGCGCCGCGCGCACGGTGACCGGGTCGATGCACCTCCTCGAGGTCCCCGGCAGCCGCGTCCTCGTCGACTGCGGCATGTTCCAGGGCAAGCGCCAGGAGTCGCTGCAACGCAACCGGAACGTGCCTCGCGACGCCGTGGAGGCCGACGCGGCGGTGCTCACGCACGCGCACATCGACCACTGCGGGAACCTCCCCAGCCTGGTCAAGCGCGGCTACGCCGGGCCCATCCACTGCACCGAGGCGACCGCCGACCTCGCCGCCGCGATGCTCCGCGACTCGGCGCGCATCCAGGTCGCCGACGCCGCCTGGCTCAACCGCAAGAACGCCGACAACCCCGACTGGCAGGAGCTCGAGCCCCTCTACGACGAGGAGGACGCGGAGGCCGCGATCAAGCAGCTCGTCCCCCACCGCTACGAGGAGGACTTCGCCGTTCGCGACGGGGTCAGCGCGCGGCTCCTCGACGCCGGCCACGTCCTCGGCTCGGCCTCGGTGGTCTTCGACGTGCGCTGCCTGCCCGAGGCGCGCCGCGTGGTCTTCTCCGGCGACATCGGCCGCCGCCACCTGCCCATCCTGCGCGACCCGACCCCGCCCGAGGGGGCCGACCTGGTGGTGATGGAGAGCACCTACGGCAACCGCACCCACGCGCCCTGCGAGGAGATGCACGCGCAGCTCCTCGGCGTCATCGAGCGCACGCGCGCCCGCGGCGGCAAGGTGATCATCCCCAGCTTCGCCTTCGAGCGCGCCCAGGAGATCGTCTTCGCGCTCAACCAGCTGATCCAGTCGGGGCGGCTCAAGCCGATCCCGGTCTACCTCGACTCGCCGCTGGCGGTGGACCTGACCGAGGCCTTCCGCCGCCACCCGGAGTGCTACGACCCCGAGACGGTGGCCTTCAACGGCGCGCACGGCGACCCCTTCGGCTTCCAGCTGCTGAAGATGGTCTCCACCGTCGAGGACAGCAAGGCGCTGAACTCCCTCAAGGGGACCGCGATCATCATCTCGGCCTCGGGCATGTGCGAGGCGGGCCGCATCGTCCACCACCTGCGCAACTCCATCGAGGAGTCGAAGAACACCATCGTCATCGTCGGCTACCAGGCCCAGCACACGCTCGGGCGGCGCCTGGTCGAGCACGCGCCGACGGTGAAGATCTTCGGCGTCGAGCGCGAGGTGAACGCCGAGGTCTGCGTGCTGAACGCCTTCTCGGCGCACGCCGACCGCGACGAGCTGCTCTGGTGGGCGGACGCCTGCGGGCGGCAGGTGCGGGACTTCTACCTGGTGCACGGCGACCCGGACCAGTGCGACGCGCTGGCCCTGCACCTCGAGGCGCGCGGCCGCCGGGCCCACGTCCCGGGACCGGGCGAGCGCGTGGAGATCGTCTGAGGTCGCGGCGCGCGAAGCCGCCGAGGAGACGCTGATGTCGAGAGCGAGCGGGCTGCTGCTGGTCGGGCTGGTGGTGGCGCTGGGCGCCGGGTGCAAGAACGGGAGCAAGCCGGTCGTCGACGCGCTGCCGGACCGCGCGCTCCCCGATCGCGCGGGCGAACGGCCCACCCCCGACGCGCCCACCGGCTGGGTCACCGCCTACCAGGAGGGCTTCGACGCCGCCGACCTGGGCAAGCCCAGCTGGAGCGCGGACCCGGTCCCCGACGACGGCCCCTTCGCCGACGGCGGCGCCTACTTCAAGCAGAAGGGCGTCAAGCCGCCCGCCGCCTTCCGCCTGACCCAGAGCTTCGGCAAGGACGGCTGGCTGACGGTGGAGTCCTACACGCGCGTCGGCGCGACCGCGTACTCGGGCCTGGTCTCGGTGGTGGCCGATCCCGCGCAGCCCGGCGGCGGCAACAAGGTGCTGCGGCTCGCCTCGCCGGAGCACACGGACGCCACCGTGATCCGCTCCACGCAGCCCCTGCCCGAGCGCTACCGCGTCTCGCTCCGCGTCGGCCACGCGAGCTTCGGCGACGGCAAGTCGGGGCTCAACGGCTACACCGGCGGGGAGACCGCGGAGCCCTGGTCGAGCGCCAGCGCGGTGGAGGAGAACGGCTTCTACTGGCTGGCCATCCTCGACGCGGTGCCGCGACCGCACAACAACGTCTGGATCCACCACCACCGCAAGGTGGTGATGGACTCCGACAACCACTACCCACCCTGGATGGAGATCTGGGACGGCTCGAGCTTCCTCTCCAGCGGCGAGCACCCGCTGATGATGTTCGCGGTGGACGGCGTCGGTCCCGGCGACGAGAAGACCGGCGAGCCGTTCCTCTCCTACTCGGCGGGCGCCTGGCAGCCCTCCGGCGAGATCCGCGCCGTCGACGCCTACAAGGACAAGACCTGGTACACGGTCTCCGTCACGCGCGAGGGCGACCGCTTCACGCTGCAGGTCAGCGGCGACTTCCAGCACGGCGGGCAGAAGACCTACACCGCCGAGATCGACGCTGCGGCCAGGTGCGTCTTTCACTTCAACCGCAAGGCGCTCGAGGCGGGCTCGCCCTGCGTCAACTCCGAGCACTACACCTCGCCGGGCGCCGACCAGGACCCGATCTGGCCGGCGGGCGTCGCCTACCCGGACTACTTCATGCTCGGCGATCCACACAGCAACTACTACGAGGGCGAGGTCTACTACGACGACCTCAAGCTCGAGGTCTGGAAGTAGTCCTTCGCGCTCGCTCCTTCCTCCTGTCCCCGCACAAAGAGTTTGTCCTCTCCTCCCCCGTGGGTCGTAGCCCAGACAAGGAGCTGCCCCGAACCCACAGGAGGAGATCGCCATGTCAGCCCGCCGCCTCGCTCGCGCCGCCTGTCCTTGCCTCCTCGCGCTCGGCCTCGCCGCCTGCAACACCCACCCGGTCGACGTGCTGGTGCCTCGCACCACGCACCAGCTGGAGAAGAGCTACCCGCAGTCTCTCGACAAGCAGGTCGACCTCCTCTTCGTGATCGACAACTCCCCCTCGATGACGCAGCTGCAGGACCAGCTCGCGGCGCAGTTCAAGCGCCTGATCGACGCGCTGCGCACCCCCAAGCTCGGCAATCAGATCCCCGACGTGCGCATCGGCGTGGTCTCCACCGACCTCGGCGCCGGCCCCTTCGTCATCACCGACCCGGCGCCCGGTGCGAAGGGGTGCGTGCCCGGGGGCGACGGGGCGAAGCTGCTGCGCGAGGCGCACGTCCCGGGCTGCACGCCGCCCTCCGACCCGTGGATCAGCTACGAGGGGGGCAAGACCAACGTCGCCGCCGGCGCGGCCGACCCGGTCGAGCGCGTGAAGGAGGCGTTCTCCTGTATCGCCCGCCTCGGCGACGGCGGCTGCGGCTTCGAGTCGCCGCTCGAGGCCGCGCGCCGCGCGCTCGACCCCAAGCAGGGCGTCAACCCCGGGTTCCTGCGCCCCGAGGCGCTCCTCGTCGTCGTCTTCATCACCAACGAGGACGACTGCTCGGCCCGCGACGCCAGCCTCTTCGACACCTCGCAGGACGCCCTCGAGGCGCCGCTCGGGTTCCTGCACTCGTTCCGCTGCTTCGAGTTCGGCTTCAAGTGCGACCTCAGTAGCCGCAGCGCGACGGGGCCTCGCAAGGGCTGCCAGCCGACGGACCGCTACCTCCACAGCGTCGACAGCTACGCCAGCTTCTTCCGCGGCCTGAAGCCCGCGGGCCGCGTGCTCCTGGCGACGATCGCCGGACCGCCCGAGCCGGTCTCCGTCGGCAAGGACGGCCAGAAGCCGGTGCTGCAGGCGAGCTGCACCGCCTCCATCGGCGGCAAGGGCGTGCACGGCGACCCGGCGCTCCGCATGAAGGCCCTCACCGACGGCTTCGGCGCCGACGGCCAGTTCACCAGCATCTGCGCCAGCGACTACGGGCCGGCGCTGCAGCGGCTCGGCGCGCGGATCGTGGCGACGCTCGGCGGCCAGTGCCTCGGCGGCAGCCCGCTCACCCGCAACGGCGCGCTCGCCTGCGCGAAGGGCGACCCGCTCGGCGGGGCGGACTACATCGGCCAGCCGGTGAGCTGCCGCGAGAGCTGCCTCGACCTCGCCGACTGCAACGTCGAGGAGCGGAGCGGCTGGCAGAGCGACGCGCCGTCGCTGCTGCTGCCGCGCTGCCCGGCGGAGCTCTTCGCCGACGCCGGGCGCCGCGACTGCGGCGGCAGCTGCCCCTGCTGGCGCCTGGTGAAGAAGAGCGAGTGCGCGAGCGAGGCCGCCCCCTACGCGCTCGAGGTGGTGCGTCAGGGCGAGGCGAAGGTCGGCACCGTCGCGCGGCTCACCTGCGCCACCACCCCGGTGCAGAAGCTCGGCGCCCTGCCGCAGTGCCACTAGCGCCAGTCGGAGCTGGGGGGGTGCGGTGGTGCGGGAGCAGCGGCGCGGGCTCAGCGACAGGCGATGCGGAAGGCGTCGAGGTCGAGGTTCTTGATCAGGGTGTCGAAGTTGAGGGCGTTCGCCTTCGGGCAGACCGAGCTGGCCAGGCTCTGGCCGCCGTACTCGACCTGGAACACCGCCTTGCCCGCCGAGATGAACGGCTTGAGCGTGTTGCACTCGTTGTACTGGAAGCACTCCTCGTTGACGGCGAAGTCGAAGTAGCTCACCAGCTGCGCGACCTGATCGATGTTGTTCTTCAGCGCGATGGAGAGCTTGCGCGCGTGGGCCTGGGTCGCGAGGAACTTGCAGAAGTCGAGCTGGTCGCTGGCGGTGATGGGGAAGCCGGGGTTGTTCTGCATCACGTCGAGGTCGTCCGCCTCGATGCCGTCGCACCCCTTCTGCACGGCGAGGTCCATCCGCTTGGTCATGATGTCCCGCACCACCTGCGAGCGGATGTCCACCCAGCGCTCGCCCGGCCAGCCCTTCATGTTGTTGCCGAGGACCGCCGGGGTGAAGCTGCTCGAGTCCGGCCGCCCTGGCTCGTAGGCCGTGTCGAAGTAGCAGATCACCTTGCGCCCCTTCGCGTGCAGGCCCGCGATGGTCTGCGCGCTGCTCTCGAAGAGGTCGATGTCGTACATCTGGACGTTGACGCTGGTGTCGAGCGTGCCGGAGAGCTGCCACTGCCAGCTGGTCCCCGGCTTGGGCTGCCAGATGGCCCCCGGCGTGCCCTGGTCGGCGGCCTTGCTCCCCTGGTCGGACTTGTTGGGGACCTTGCCCCCGAGATCGGACTTCGACTTCGACCCCTCCGGGAGGAGGCCCGCCTCGCCGAGAGGGCCGCCGCCCTCGAGGCCGCCGGGCCCAAGCTCTGCCCCCTCCCCGAGATCGCCGGTGCTCCCGGCGCCGCTGTCCTCGTGGCGGCTGACTCCCTTCGGGCGTTCCCCGGCGCAGCCGGCCAGCAGCAGTCCGAGGATCGCGAGGCGCGGCGCCATGCGGCAAGTGCGGGTCCTCATCGGCAGCTCCTCCGTGGTGGCGTCATCCGTCCGTGATGACGTCATCAAGCAAGAGCGAGCCCGCCGGGTTCTGTGCGCAGATAGTTGGATCCAGCGGTAACCCGTCGAAGAGACGGCAGCGCTGACCGGCTCAGCATGTCGCCACCGGAAGGATTGCACCGGCTTGGACAAGGTGGTTGTCCTTAGTTGTCCTGGAGGTCGCCTTGTGGAACAACGTCCGCCAATGTCCCAGCAACAGTGGTGGCTAGTTCTCGGGATGCTCACGATCACCGCGGTGGTGCGTGCCCAGGAGGAACCGAAGCTGACGCCGGCGGAGACAGCGAAGGCTGCGCAAAGAGAGCTCAAGCAGGAGCTCGGCAAGCCTTCGCTGTTCTCGCTGAGCACAGCCGCCTCGCAGGTCGTGCCGCGCGTTTTCGACGCGGCGAGCATGGGCCGGCTCAGCATCCTCGACGGCGTGCATCCTCTGTCCTCGATCGTCACCGACTGGTTCCTCGCCGATCCGATCGCCGCCTTCGCGGCTGGCTACCGCCTGGCTCTGCCTGCGGTCCGCGCCTTCAAGCAGAAGGACGCGCTGTTCGGGCTGCTCGGCCTCTATCTGGAGGCCCTGGCCCGCGCTGACTTCGGCCGCGCCGTCAAGCCCAACAGCACCAAGCCCAGCGGCGGCTCCTGTCCCGACGACAGCTGTATCGGCCCGAGCTACGCCGAGTACAGCGACTTCATCTTCGCCGACCCGGCGTTCGAGCGGCGCGGGCTCAAGCGGAAGGCCTGGGTGGCGGAGATGGTGGTCCACCCCGGAACGCCGCTCAGCAAGGTCGCCGAGCCGCAGCGGCTGGAGCACTATCTGGTCGCCATCGAGAAGTTCTTCCACCGACGCGGTGAGCTCTTCGGCATGCTCGCCGCCTATCATGGCCTGCGGCTTTGTCAGGACCTGGCCGCGTCGAGCGTCACCGCGCAGCGGATCCTGACCGGCCCAGGGCCGCGCCTGCGCGAGCGGTACGAGCGCTTCCGCGCCGCCTGGGCCGCGGGTCGCCTCCCGCAGTACCCCTATGACCGCCACGCCAAGGCGAAGAACCACTGGAGCTCCGGCGTGCAGATCCCGCAGCACCTCGACGCGCGGGTGGTCTGGCAGAAGCATCGCTCGCTGCCCGCGCTGCAGGTCACGCCACCTCAAACCGGCGCCGTCGCCTTCAAGCCGGCGCCGCCACGACCGGCGGCGGAGCTCGTTGAGCTGCGCAGCGCGACGCTGGCCAGGAGCGGCAGCGAGATCGAGTTCAAGGAGTTGCTGGCGGAGATGGCGCTGGCCTCGGACCTGCGCCTGGTGCCGCGCGCCTGGATCTCGTTCCTCAAGGCGGCCCGCCAGCGCCGGATCAGCTCCGCGCTCAGCGACCAGGCCATCTGGCCGATGCGGGTCGGCTGGCGCTGTCCCACGGAAGAGTGCGTGGAGGACAATCGGAGGAACATCGCTGCGCTGGCCAAGGCCGGGCTGCGCGAGGAAGCGGTCAAGCTCTACAACCTGGTGATGGCGGACAACGCCGCCGATTGCGTGCGCGGCGACGAGAGCGCCGTCGGGTACTCCGCGTCGCTCCACGCAGGGGACGCTGACCTGCTCACAGCCATCGGCAACGCGACGCTCACCTCACGATTGAACCGGGCCGGCGCGTACAACAAGCTCCCCGCCACCCACCCGCTGCGTCGCTCGCTGATCAAGCAGGTCTACGAGGGGATCTGCAGCTCCCAGCGCAAGGCCTGCCTGGTCTCGGACCGCTGTCAGCTGATGCTGCTGCGCTGAGCTGCCTACCGCGCCGGCCCCGACGACGATCGCCGCGTTCTGTCTCCGCCTCAACCGCGTCAACCGCGTCTAGGACACGCTGGACTCGAGCAGAGGAAGGAGAGACCAGAAGCTCAGTGCACCAGCGTGCTCGCCGTCGCCGGGGACCGCGGGCCGCCCAGCCCCGCCGAGAGGGAGCGGAGCGTGTTGCCGACGCCCTGCTTGACCCAGGCCGCGCCGCTCGCGACCTGCCGCTTGCAGGCGCCGTAGGCGCAGCGGACCTTCTCGGCCGTGCGCTGGCCGAAGGCCTTGATCGCGTCCTTGTTCGCGTAGACCTCGCGGGTGACCATGAGCCCCGCGTAGGCCCCGAGGAAGTAGGGGTTGCTCCAGCCGGCCACGTCCCAGCCGAGCCAGGTGAGCCCCCCGGCCACGTCGAGCGCCCCGAGCTTCATCTTGGAGCGGTCGTGCTCCTTCCAGCCCTTGTAGAGGCGGCGGCAGCCGGCCGCCGTCTGGCAGACCGCGCCGACCACGCCGAACCCCGTCGCCATGTTGCCGATCAGCCCGGTGCCCGCGGTGCCCATGTTGATCGAGCCCTGGACGCCCCAGGCGAGGTCGCTGGCGGCGTCGAGCCGCTGGCTGACTGACGCGGCCCTGTAGAGGTCGTGGGCACCGGTGGCCGCCAGGCCCACCGCGCCCGCGAGCCCGAGGAAGCGCAGGCCGCCGAGGAGCCGGCCCGAGGTCTTCGTCGCCACCTGCCCCGCCGTCGCGCTGGCCGCCAGCGCGTCGCCCAGCTCGGCGGTGCCGAGCGAGACGGAGGAGCCGAGCCAGACGTGGTCCTTGCGGCGAGAGAACCGCTCCTTCGCGCTGTGCAGGAACGCGCGGCAGCGATCGAGGAGGCAGCGCCTCGGCGCCTCGGCGGAGAGCGCGCCTGGGCTGCCCGTGCTCGCGGCGGCGGGGACGCTGGCGGTCGCCGCCGACCGCCCGAAGAGCCGGCTCAGCAGCTTGGGTCTTGGGGTCGCGACCGCTTCGCGCGACTGCCGTGCGGGTGCCTGGGCGCCGCTCCCCGCCTCCGCTGGACCGGTGAGGACCAGCGAGACGAGCAGCCCAGCGAGCAGACGGACGGCGAGGGATGGCATTCGCCCGAGGTTTTGCAAGGGCGAGGCCAGTCGAGCGGTCGCGATCTCGATGACTTGGCCGGAGCGGACCCACTCCAAGTGGCTCCCGTCGCTGCCCGGATCGGCCACTGGGGTGGCTAGCGGGAAGCACTACAGGGACCGGCGCTGCTAGCTAGTTTCCGTCCGGGAATCTGTGTTTTCGACGGAGAATGACGCAAGTGCGCGTCAGCAGGGGTGCGCGGCTGCCTCACCAGGGCCGCCCTCGG
>JAKLHH010000789.1 GCA_022710245.1 Myxococcota bacterium | reverse complement strand
ACCGCGCGGATCGCCCGCGCGATCGCGAAGCCGCGCGCCTCGCCCCCCGGATCGATCCCGATCACCGCTCCGTCGATCGGCGCCGCGCGCGCGGCCGCCACCGCCTCCTCCTCGCTGCCCGCGAGGCGGAGCTCGACCAGGTGACGGCGGGCCAGCGGCTCCAGGGCGGCCTGCAGCGCGAGGTCGGGGTCGGCCAGCAGGAGCCGGAGCTCGGCGGCGCGCGCGCCCTCCACGCGCCCGGCGAGGAGCACCTCCCGCCGGCGGCCGTGGGCGTCGTTGAGCTGGCGGAGGCCGTCGGCCAGCTCGCGCCAGGCCGCGGAGGCCGCGGCCCCCTCGCTGCCGAGGAGCTCGCGGGCGGCCCCCTCGAGGCGGCCGGCCGCGCGGCTGATCTCCGAGAAGCCGTAGGCGCCCGCGGTGCCGTGCAGCTTGTGGGCGAGGCCGCGGAGGCGGTCCAGCGCCGGCGGGGCGCAGCCAGGCTGCACCTCGCCGCCGGCGGCGTTCAGCTCGCCGACCTTCTCCTCCAGCTTGCTGACGAACCGCTCGCGCAGCAGGGCGAGCTGCGCGTCCAGGTCGCCAGCCTCCCCGATCGCCACCGGGCTCGCGGGGGCGCCGGTCGCCTCCTTCGCGCCGGGGCCCTCGGCGGGCGCTCCCGGGCGCAGCGCGTCGAGCTGCACCAGGAACTCGCGGGCGAGGAAGGGCTTGTTGATCACCCGGTCGACCGCGAAGCGCTCGGTCAGCGTCTTGTAGGTCTTCATGTCGCGCCAGAAGGCAGACATGAAGACGATCTTCAGCGCGGGGTCGCTGCGGCGGATCTCGGCGATCAGATCCATCCCGGTGCCGTCGGGGAGCAGGCCGTCGAGGATGGCCAGGTCGACGCTCTCGCGCTGCAGGAGCTCGCGGGCCTCGGCGACGCGGCCCGCCTCCAGGACCCGGAGCCCGCGCGGGGTGAGGAGGGCGCCGAGGAAGGCGCGGAACTCTGCGTCGTCGTCGAGGAGCAGGACCGTCGCGCTCACGCTCGCCCCTCCGCCCCCCGCCGCTCAGAGCGGCTCGGTGATCCGCCGGACCTCCGCGGCCAGCTCCAGCGGGTTGAACGGCTTGCGGATCACACCGGCGCAGCCTTGCGCCGAGAGATCCAGGGTCGCCGCGCCGCCGAGCGCGGCCGTCAGCATCACCACCGGGATGGGCGTGGTCCGCGGGTCGAGCCTGAGGCGAGCCAGCGTGTCCAGCCCATCCATCCCCGGCATCATCATGTCCAGGATGATGAGGTCAGGGCGCTCGACCGACGCCCGCTCGAGGGCCTCCGCGCCGCTCGCCGCGAGGCTAACCTCGAACCCGCCGAGGGTCGCCAGGCACGTCTGGCAGAGGGCCCGGATGTCCTCATCGTCGTCGACGAGCAAGATCCTTCGTACCTGCATCGAGCTCACAAGTATGGGCGGCGCCGCGCACCGTGTCGATGGATCATCCCGCAAATCGACCGGGAGCGCTCGCTGGGACCTGGGTAGCGATTCCCGCCGGCGCCCGCGCAGGCTAAAATAGGTACAGATGCGCAGACTGGCAAGGCAGCAGGTGAGGTGGCCGGGGATCCAGGCGGCGCTGCTCGTGCTCGCTGCGTGCGCGTCAGCCCCGGCGCGGGCCGAGCCCCTCAAGGTGCCGGCGAAGGCGGCGGCCAGCCCGCCCCGGGACGTCGGCGCGCGGGCGATCCAGCCGGGACGGCCGGCGCCCCGCCATACGCCGCGCAAGTCACCGTACTGCCAGGGGACCTACGCGAGTGACCTGGTCGCGGTCGCGCCCGAGGCGCGCCGGCTGGAGGAGACCACCCGCTACACCTTCTGCGTTCGCTCCACGGCGGTGTACCAGTGCGCTTACTACGGGCCGGACGGCAGCCTGATGAGCCGGCGGGCGGTGAAGAACGCTCATGGGACCGCCTTCGCCTTCCGGCGCGAGGGGAACAACACCTACTTCCTCACCAACGAGCACGTCACCGAGTGGCCCTTCGTCACCGGCAAGGAGAGCCTCGAGGGTGTGCCGCCGGGCTGCAAGCGGGTCAGCCAGACGGTCGCCATCGTCGACGACGAGAACGACAGCTACGCCAAGGACGACCTCAGCCTGCAGCGGGTCGTGGTCGACGCGGAGCTCGACACGGCGATCCTGAAGGCGCCGACCCGGGTGCCGCTGGTCCCCTTCGGGGTGGGCCAGAGCGCCGCGCTCAAGGTGGGCGACGGCATCCGCGTCCGCGGCTTCCCGCTGGGGGCGTTCCAGGCGGTGCACGCGGGCAAGGTGGTGAGCGCGCGTGAGCCCGACCGCGAGGGCAAGTGGGACCACTGGGACTTCGTGGTCGACGCGCAGCTCTCGACGGGCAACAGCGGCAGCCCGGTGCTGGCGGTCTCCTGCCGCACGCGCCGCTTCGAGCTGGTGGGCATCTACCACGCGGGCTACAAGCGCGGGGCCGCGCTCAACGTGGTGGTCGGCGTCGACGAGTTCCGCGAGCTGATGACCACGCTGAAGCCGCGGAGCAAGCAGCACAAGGTCTCGCCTCCGGGCGCCGGCGAGCGCCAGCAGCTCCTCTCCGAGCTGCGAGGGGGCAAGGTCACTCCGCTCTTCCCGTTCGGCGGCCAGGTGGTCGGCGTCCGGGCGGCCGGCACGCGGCTCCTCTACGATGTCTATCCGCGTCGCTTCCCGCTGGTGGACTGGCGCGCGGCGGTGATCGAGGACCTGCCGGCGCCGGGCTTCGGGCGCATCGGGCGGATCTGGTTCGGCAGCGAGCACGGCCTGCGCGAGCGGGCCTTCACGGAGCTGAGGACGGGTGAGCAGCACACCGTGGCCACCCTGGTCGACGCGATCCGCGTCTACCAGCGCATGGTCCTGCAGTACCGGCAGCTGGAGGCGCAGGCGAAGCGCTCGCGCACCCAGCACGAGCGCGTGCGCGCGCTCGAGCGGGAGATGAACCTCGGCCGAGGGGATCGGCAGGCGGTGATGCGAGCGCTCTCGGAGCTGGTCGGCCAGTACGGCCCGGGCCCCAGCGACGCGGCGGTGCCGCTCTCGGCGACGATGAGCCCGGCAGCAGCGGGCGCGGCGCCCTCACCCGGGGCGGGCCTGGCCCACAAGCCAGCGTCGGCGGCGCCCGCCCCGGCAGCCCCGATCGCGGTGAAGCCCACCCCCGCGCCGAGCGGCAAGCCGCCGGGGAGGGGCAAGCCAGCGACGGGCGGCAACCCGGCGCGCTGAGGCGCCCGCTGAAGCGCCCCGCCCTCAAGCGCCCCGCCCTCGTCTGCTCAGGGTCTCCTGGCTCTCCTGGCCGAGCCGTCAGCCGACGTACTCGCGCACCTGGCTGAGGGGGCGGCCGACCATGCGGCGGGCGCGGCGCTCGGCCTCGTGGCGGATGCGCTCCTCGTCGAGGGTGAGCAGCACGCGGTCACGGAGCAGGAGCTTGCCGTCGACGATCACATGGCTGACGTCGGACGGGTGCGAGGCGTAGACGAGGCCAGCCGCGAGGTCGTGGCGCGGGATCCAGTGCGGAGCGCGCGTGTCGACGAGGATCAGGTCGGCGGCGGCGCCCG
Organism: Myxococcota bacterium; assembly: GCA_022710245.1. The sequence goes on along the minus strand of JAKLHH010000789.1, from coordinate 1,066 downwards.
GCTCGAGCACGCCGCTCCGCTGGAAGCCCATCGCCTGCGCGCCGGCGCGGGTGGCCAGGCGGAGCAGCTGGCGGAGGGGGAGCGCCGCCGCGTCGCGCAGCGCCTGCTTCTGCTGCAGCCCGACGAGGCGCATCACCTCCAGCAGGTTGAGGTCGCTCGACGAGGCGGGCCCGTCGCTGCCCAGGGCGACCTTCACGCCGGCCGCGAGCATGCGCGGGAGCGGCGCCGGCGCCATCGCCAGCTTCATGTACGTCTTCGGCGTGTGGGCGACGTGCACCTCGGCGGCGGCGAGGAGCTCCAGGTCGCCGTCGTCGACGCAGTTGCAGTGCGCGGCGAGGAGCGGCCGGCCGAGGAGCCCGAGCGCGGAGACGTGCCCGACGGGCGAGAGCCCCCAGCGCTCGCGCGAGACGCGCACCTGCTCCTCGCTCTCGGAGAGGTGCAGGTGCAGCGGCACGTCGAGGGCGTCGGCGGCCTCCGCGGCCTCGCGCAGGGTGGCGGGCGGGCACATGTACGGCGAGTGCGGGCCCATGGCGGTGCGGATGCGGCCGCCGGCCGCGCCCCGCCAGCGCCGGGCGAACTCGCGGGTCGTCGCCAGGTCCACTCCGCCCACCTCGCGCTCGCGGCCGAGCCCGAAGATGCACCAGGCGAGGAGCGCCTTCATCCCGCTCTCCTCGACGACGCGCGCGACCTGCTCCATCCAGAAGTAGTGGTCGGCGAAGGCCACCACGCCGGCGCGGATCATCTCGCAGGCGGCCAGCGCGGCGCCCCAGTAGACGTCCTCCTCCTCGAGCGCCGACTCGGCGACCCAGATGCGCTCGTTCAGCCAGCGGTCGAAGGGCAGGTCCTCGGCCCAGCCGCGCTCGAGCGTCATCGCCGCGTGGCAGTGCGCGTTGAAGAACCCGGGGACGGCGAGCAGCTCCGCGCCGTCCAGCGTCTCGTCGGCGACGAAGCCCTGCGGCGCCTCGGGCCCCACCCCGGCGAGCGCGCTCCCGTCCACGGCGATCTGCTGGTGGCGCTGCACCACACCCTTGGGGTCCACGAGCGAGACGTCGCGGATCAGGAGCCG
>JAKLHH010000788.1 GCA_022710245.1 Myxococcota bacterium | reverse complement strand
GTCCTTGACCCCGCCGCTGCCGATCCCGTCGCCGCAGTCCTCCACGGGCGGGTTGCGGATCTGCTCGAAGCCGCAGGCCGGGTCGGCGCCGCCGGCGATCCCGGCGAGGAGGCTGGTGCACTCCATGGCGCCCTTGTGCTGCATGATCTCGACGGCGCCCTCGAGGCGGGCGCGGAGCGCTGCAGCGGCCGGCTCGCTCATGCCCGCGGCGGCGGCGCCGTCGGCCAGCGCCCTGGTCGAGAAGAGCGTCCCGTTGCTCCAGTTGGCGTTGTGCGGGAGCACCATCACGTCGCAGCCGCTGCCCGCGTCGAGGCACTGCTTGGCGAGCGCGGACCAGAGCCCGACCGCCCGCGGCTGCTCGTAGTAGGTGATCGGCGCGCCGGGGACCTTGCCGTTGCGGAAGAGGACGTTGCGGTGCTGGTTGGTGACGAGGGGGCTCGCGGTGTACTCGTAGGCGGGGAAGGCGGCGAAGGTGCAGCTCGCGCTACGGTCGTTCGCGGTCTCGGCGGCGGCGACGAGCTCCTTCCAGCTGTCGGCGGCGCCGCTCGCGCAGGCCGCGCCGTCGGCGCCGCAGATCTCGGCCTGCCGCGCCTTGCCCTCGGGGTAGATGAGCTGCACGCCCCAGCCGACCACGGCGTTCTCGCCCCCCTTGCGGTAGGCCTGGCAGGCCGCCGAGTCGTAGCCGGCCGAGCCCGGCGTGAGGCAGACGCGGAGCTCGCCGTAGAACTCGCCGTGGTCGGTGCCGGCGGCGAAGTCGAGCGGCCGCTCGAGGAGGAGCTCGCGGGAGCCCCGCCCATCGGCGCCGGCCGGGGGGAGCCGCACCGCGCCGGCACCGCGCGCGAAGGCGTACGCCTCCCCCGGGGTGACCGCGAGCTCGTAGCCGTAGGCGTCCCACGAGAAGCGCGTGTGGTAGTGGAGGTCGCCGAAGAGCAGCTGGCGGAGCGGCGCCCGGTCCGCGCAACGCACGCGCGTCTCGGTGTAGGTGACCTCCGCGCTCGGCAGGGGGACCTCGGTGGCGCAGGCGAGGAGCAGCGGGGCGAGGAGCAGGGCGAGGCACCAGGCCATGACCAGGCGCGGAAGTGGATGCGGCATGAGGTGTCATCCATCTGTTGGTCGCGGCCGCTTCGCCCGACCGCCCAACCTGGGCGGCGCCGCGACATTACCCCGCGACAACGGCACCGAGCTCGCCGTCGCCGGGCCGAGCAGAAGCAGTTCAAACGCCGGATCGCGGAACGCTGTCCGCGCTGCCAGTGGAGGCGGCTGAGCGACGATCCCGACACGAGGCCCCACCCCACGAACACCCCCCGCAAGACGACCGAGGCGAGGTCTCCGTCTGATCCCGCCGCCCAAAGGCGGCCTCGCGATTCTCGAAGCCGATCGGACATGGCGGATGAAGTCGCGGTGGCCTCATCGCTTCGCGCGAGCTGGTGGCGACCTGCGTGCGCTGCTGCGTCGCTTTCGCTCTGAACCCTGCGCTCTCCGCCTCGATACGGATCGCTCCGGGCGAAGATCTCGCAGCACCCTCCGCGCGCCCTCCGCGAGCAGTCCTGACCGGCTCATGCCCTGCTCGGACGCAACGCGGTCCACGTCGGCGAGCAGGTTCTCATCGAGCGTCACATCCACCCGCTTCGACCGGCCGGGAAGCTGCACCGGGACCATGAATGCGACCAGCGCGCCGAGCTCAGAGACCTGCTCGACGACTGCGCCCAGCGAAGAGGGCGCCGGAATCTCGTCGCCGTCTTCGACCATGCCGCCGATGTGGAACAGCAGGGCCTCGGCCGCGAGATCGTAGGCCTCCTCGGGCGTGCTGCCAGCCGTCACGCAGCCTGGAAAGTCGGGGAAGGACACCCCGAAGTCGCTATCTCGGTCCTTGTGCACAACTGCGGGGTACTGCCTGAACATGCATCACCTCACGGGAGAGGAATGCCGGCCTGGCGCGAGATGCTTCGCAGTGTGCCTGCCGGTATGTTCTTCTTCGGGTGGGGCACAGTCACACGGCCTGGCTTCGTCGGGTGCTTGAACTGCACATGGGAACCGCGCTGCGCCACCTTGTACCAGCCATCCGCCTTCAGCCTCCTGATGACCTCCCTGCTGGCCATGTGTAGATAGTACACATGGCCTACGCGCTTGTCCACCCTGCGGGCACGTCGGGCACGGCGGGAGGCTGCTGCCTGCAGATCCATGACAGCTTCGTCACGGCGGCGAGACCGACCCGTGCTCTACGTCCGCGGCCCGCCGCTGCCCGACGGGAACGGCTACTTCAACGAGTCGGCTCCTCGTGGTGGTATGATGGGCCGCTTCCCGCTGAACGAACTTTCTTGAGCCTCACGGTTCCTACTGGATCGTCGGCCCCATCGCGGCCGGTGATCCCGCGGAGGGATCAATGGTCACCCGGACGTTGCCCGAGGAGGCGAGCGACCAGCAGCTGGTGCTCGCGCTGCGCGAGGAGAGGAACGTCATGGCCTTCGAGGTCCTGCTGCGGCGCTACCAGCGCCCCATCTATGGCTTCATCCTGCGCCAGGTCGGCGACCGCGGGCGCGCCGAGGAGCTCTTCCAGGAGACCTTCCTCCGCGTCTACAGCAAGATCGAGACCTGCCGCACGCCGGAGGCCTTCCGCCCCTGGGCCTTCTCCATCGCGGCCAACCTCTGCCGCAACGAGACCCGTCGCCAGGAGGTGCGCGCCGGCGAGCGCGGGCACGGCGACGCCGCGGAGCGCCCCTCGCCGGGCCTCACCCCCGAGGGCGGCGCGATCCGCGCCGAGACGCGGCGGCAGATCGAGGCCGCGCTCGCCTCGCTGGTCCCCGCCCAGCGAGAGGTCTTCATCCTCTACCAGTACTCGCAGCTCTCCTATGACGAGATCGCGCAGGTCCTCGAGGTGCCGGTCGGCACCGTGAAGTCACGCATGAACGCGGCCCTGACCAAGCTCCGCGAGCAGCTGCTCGCCCTGCGGGAGGCATGACGATGGCGACGACGACGGCGCACCCGACTGACGAGCTCCTCCTCCGCTATCGCTTCGAGACCGTGGACGACGCCGAGAGCGCCGAGCTCGCCCGCCACCTGCGCACCTGCACCGACTGCGCGGCGCGCTTCGCCACGCTCGGACGCCAGGTCGACCTCCTCGCGCGGCACGACGCCGAGGGGGAGCTCGACCCGGGGCTGGAGGAGCGCGTGCTCGCCCGCGTGCGCGAGCTGGCCGGCGGCGGGGCGCAGGCGGGGGCCCAGGCCGGGGCACCGCAGGCGGCTCGCGCAGCAGCGAGCCCCGAGGCCGAGCGCCGCGAGGCCGAGCGGGCGCTGGCCGAGGCGCAGCGGGCACGCGAGGAGGCCGAGCGCGCGGCCGCGGCGGTGGCGCGGCTGGTCGGCGAGGAGCCGCGGCGCGAGGCGGCGGGCGGGGGAGGGGAGGGCGGAGCAGGGCAGGGCGCGCCGCGGCCCGAGGCCGAGCGTCCGTCGCCGCCCCCGAGCCGGGTCGATCGCTACGAGGTCGTGGTCCCCGAGGCGCCGAAGGAGCCGCGGCTCGGCTTCTGGGCCTGGCTCGGCTTCGCGGCCGGCGGCTCGCTCCGCGTCGCCCGCCTCGCCTGCTCGCTGGCGGTCATCGGCGGCGCCGCCTACCTCGCCGGCGGGGCGCTCTACCACGCGCGCCAGAGCGCGGAGATCGACACCATGGTCGCCGGCGAGGAGCAGCTCCTGCCAGGGACCCCGGGTGTCCTCACGGTGACGGTGAAGAACCGCACCACCACGAAGGACGTCGCCGGCGCCGCGGTGAAGGTGACGCTCCGCGCGGCGGCGGGCAAGAGCTGGCCGCTCCTCGAGGGCAAGACCGACGCCCGCGGGATCCTCGAGGGGACGCTGCAGGTCCCCGACGTGCCCGACGGCACCTACCAGCTCGAGGTGACGAGCCGCGCGGGCGGCGAGTCCGACCGCCTGGTGCAGGCGCTCGATCTCAGGCGCCGCTACCGCCTGCACGTCTCCACCGACAAGCCGCTCTACCAGCCCGGGCAGACGGTGCACGTCCGCGCGCTCGTCCTCGAGCGGCCGCGGGGCGTCCCCGCCGCCGGGCAGCAGCTCCGCCTCGACGTCTTCGACGGCAAGGGCAACCGCATCGAGCAGAAGCTGCTGGCGGTGAGCAAGTACGGCGTGGTGGGCCACGGGCTCGAGCTCGCCGACGACGTCGCGCTGGGCAACTACAAGCTGATCGCCAGCGTCGGGCGCGCGACGAGCGAGCTCGCCTTCCGGGTCAGCCGCTACACGCTCCCCAAGTTCAAGATCACGGTCGAGCCGGAGAAGAGCGTCAACCTCGCCGGCGAGACGCTGCGGGCGAAGGTGCAGGGGCGCTACTTCTTCGGCAAGGCGGTGGCGGGCGGCGAGGTGCGCGTGGTGCTCCTGCGCAGCGACGGCTCGGTGATCGGCGACGAGCGGAAGGGCAAGCTCGACAAGGCGGGGCTCTACCAGCTCAGCGCCGAGCTCCCCGCCGAGCTCGCCGCCGCGGGCAAGCCGGAGACGCTGATCGCCGAGGTGGTGCTGAAGGACTCCGCGGGCCAGGAGCAGCGCAAGCAGCAGCCGATCACCGTGGCGCGCGAGCTCCTCGTGCTGGACGCGGTCGCCGAGCGCGAGAGCCTCCCGGCC
>JAKLHH010000787.1 GCA_022710245.1 Myxococcota bacterium | reverse complement strand
GGCCCGGGCCGTCCACCACGCGCACGCAGCCGCTCACCAGCCGGGGCATCAGCGCGGCGAGGGCCGTCTCGGTGGCGGTGCGGGTGCTCGAGCTGGAGCTGGAGCGGCTGTCGTCCATGCCTCTGCCGTCGTCGGCGCTCATGATGGCATCGCCGCGGGAGAGGTCAAGCTGGTCGAGGTGATGACCCAGGTGGGTAGCTACCGCGTGCTCCGCCGCCTCGGCGCGGGTGGCATGGGGGTCGTCTACCTGGCGCGGCGCCTGGGCGCCCGCGGCTTCGAGCGCGAGGTGGCGCTCAAGGTGATCCGGGCCGAGCGCCCCTCGCAGCGCGACGTCAAGCTGCTGCTCCGCGAGGGGCGCGCGCTCTCCACGCTGAACCATCGCGGCATCGTACAGGTCTTCGACCTCTTCGCCGAGGGCGACGCGCTCTGCCTGGTGATGGAGTACCTGCCGGGGAGCAACCTGCGCCACCTGCTGCAGCGCGCGGGCCCGTTGCCCTGGCCGGCCGCGTGCTTCATCGGCGCCGAGGCGGCGAGGGCGCTCGAGGCGGCGCACGGCGCGCGCTCGCCCGAGGCGCCGCAGGGGCTGGTGCACCGCGACGTCTCGCCGACCAACATCATGGTCTGCGCCGACGGCGCGGTGAAGCTCCTCGACTTCGGTCTGGCGCGTCCGGTGGGCGGCGAGGTCAGCGTCTCGGGCATCGAGGGCAAGCTCCGCTACCTGCCGCCCGAGGCCGCCGCGGGCACCGGCGTCGGGCCGGGCGCCGACGTCTACGCGCTCGGCGTCGTCCTCTACGAGATGGTGGCGGGGCGGGCGCCCTTCGCGGGGGACAACGAGCTGGCCCTGCTCTCCGCGATCATGCACCAGACGGTGGAGCCGCCCGCGCGGCTGGTGCCGGAGCTGCCGGCCGCGCTCGATCGCCTGATCCTGCGCGCTCTCTCGCGCGACCAGGGGCCGCGGCCCACGGCCGGCGAGCTCGCCGCCGGGCTCGAGGAGCTCGCCGCCGGTCGCTTCGGCGCCTCGGACCTGGCGGGGCTGGTGCGAGCCGCGATGAAGGGCGAACTGCAATTCGGGCGAGGCGACGCCGCGCACGCCGAGCGACAATTGCCGGCGCCGGCGAGCGCGGTCCGCCGCGTGCCGCGTCGCACCGCGTGGATGGTCGCGGCGGCGCTCGGGCTCCTCGGTGGCGCGGCGGCGATCTTCTGGCTGAGCGGAGGGTGGCGGGGCCCCACTACTTCATCTCTGCAGGCTGGCTCCGCGGGGGCATCACCGGCAGCCGCGGCTCGCGCGGACAGCTCGCCTCGCGGGGCGAGCCGGCCAGCCCTGGCGGCGAGCCGGCCAGCCCCGGCGGCGAGCCAGCCAGCCCCGGCCAGCCAGGCCGCCGTGGAGCAGAGGCCAGGGGACCAGGCCTCGCCCGAGGCCAAGGTGCGGCGCACGCGGGGCGGCAGGCCGCACAAGCGCACGCCACGGCGGCGGACCGAGCCCGATGACGAGCCGATCAACCCGTTCCAGTGAGGGCACGGCGGGGGGGGTGGGAGGCGATGAGACCTGGGGCGCGGCAGGGGGCGGCGCCGCCCCCCCACCGGGCCGTGGCGAGGCGTAACCCGCCGTGAGCACGAGGTCGGCAGCTGGTCCGGTGCTTGCTTCGCTCGGGGACACCGACCAGGAGGATCTTGGATGACGATCAGTCGAGCCCTGTCGCTGCTCCCGCTCCTCGCGCTCGCGGCCTGCGCGGGCACGACGCCGTCTCGCACCCGCGGCACCCAGGCCGACGACCTCGGTGGCGTGGTCCCGCCGCAGCCCGACGGCAGCAGCACCAGCAGCGGCAGTCCCACCTTCGTCTGCGGCTACAACTTCGGCGACGCCACCGCGCGGGACGCGAGCCTCGACGGGCACACGCTCCGCGCCCAGACGCTGGGGGGCTCGAGCAGCCTCGAGCTCAAGGGGGTGGGCGGCGCGCTCGCCGCCTGGACGACCAGCCTCGAGGCCGCGAGCCTGGTGCCCGCCGCGGACGCGGAGCTCGCCGAGCTGCTGAACCACCAGGTCTCCGCCAGCCAGGGCGGCATCGTGATCCGCCAGGGCGTGAGCAACGGCACCTACCAGCTCTACACCTACCACCTGGAGAACAACAGCAGCCACGCGCGCGCCTTCCAGATCGCTGTGCAGGGCCAGGTGGTCACCTCCTCGGCCGTGGACCTCGAGCACGCCCACTGGGTCAAGCTCGGGCCCTTCACGGCGGAGGTCACCGACTCGGTGCTGCGGGTGGAGCTGCAGCGCGTGAGCGGCGACGCGTCGATCATGGGCCTCGAGCTCTGGACGACGACGGGCGGCAAGGTGGTGGACCTGGGGGCGAGCAGCGCCGACGCGGGCGTCCCGCCCAAGCCCACGCCGGACAGCGGCGGCAGCACTGGCCTCAGCCCCGTCGACATGTCCGGCTGGACGCTCTTCTTCGAGGACACCTTCCCGGGCAGCAGCCTCGACACCAGCAAGTGGCGCATGTACGGCACCTGCCCGTCGGGCTCGCCGCCCATCTGGTTCAACAACGCCGGCATCGGCGTCCAGAACGGCTTCACCGGCAAGATCTGGACGGAGAACGGCCAGTGGTATGGCCCCGGGATCCAGACCTGGGCCGGCGAGGTCTTCTTCCGCGCCGAGATCAAGGCGAAGGTGCCCAAGGGCAACGGCGTCGGGCCCTACTTCCTGATGTGGCCGGCGGCCGACACCTGGCCGCCCGAGCTCGACCTCTTCGAGGGGCCCGGGGACACGAACCAGGTGATGACGACGTGGCACTGGGACCACGGCAGCGGCCACCAGTACTCCGCGATGTTCACGCAGGTCGACCGCACCCAGTGGCACGTCTACACCGTCGAGCACACCGCGCAGGGCTTCCGCTTCTGGGTCGACGGGCAGGAGCAGCAGCTCCCGGCCGAGTGGAACGCGAACAACGACCTGACCACGAAGTGGAACTTCGGCATCGGCGCGGTCGCCTACCCGCCCGGCTCGGGCGGCGCCGGCTGGTTCGGCGCCACCGACAGCAGCACGCCGGACCCGTACTACTTCTACGTCGAGTACGTCCGCATGTGGAAGCAGCCCTGATCAGCGCTGACGTGAGGCGGCGGCCGAGCCGCGCACCTCGCGCAGGATCGCGTGGAGCTCCTCGTGGAGCGGTCCGCCGTTCGAGGCGAGGAGGTGCCCGGTGCGCGAGCGGTAGGGGCCGAGCTCGGCGTCGGTGACGCGGCCGCCCGCCTCGAGGACGAGCAGCGCGCCGGCCGCGATGTCCCACGGCTTCAGCTTGTACTCCCAGTAGCCGTCGAGGACGCCGCGCGCGACCATGGCGCAGTCGAGGGAGGCCGAGCCCACGCGACGGATCCCCTGGGCGCGGCGCAGCACGGCGGCGAACTCGGGGACGTTGTTGTCGAGCGCGGTCTGGCGGTCGTAGGGGAAGCCAGTGGCGAGGAGCGCGTCGCCGAGGTGCACCGCCTCCGAGACGCGCAGGCGCTCGCCGTTGCAGTAGGCGCCGCCGCCGCGCCACGCGCAGAGCTCCCAGCCGAGCTCGGGCGCGAGGACCACGCCGACGAGCGGCACCTCGTGCTCCTCGAGGGCGAGCGAGACCGCGTAGAAGGGGAGCCCGTGGGCGTAGTTGGTGGTGCCGTCGAGCGGGTCGACGAGCCAGACCGGGCGGTCGTTGGTCGCGGCAGCTTCGCCCGACCGCCCAACCTGGGCGGCGCCGCTCCAAGCGCCGTCGGGCTCCTGGGCGGCGCCCTCCTCCGCGCGCACCGCGTGGGCGGGGAAGGCCTCGCCGAGCGCGGCGACGACCAGCGCCTGGGAGCGGAGGTCCTGCTCGGTGACCAGGTCGACGGCGCCCTTGTGGCTCACCGCCAGCCCGCGCGTGTGCCCGCTCTGGAGCAGCGCGCCGGCGCGACGCGCGATCTCCAGCGCCTGCTCCGCGATCAGCTCCAGCTCGCCCGTGCGCGCCTCCGCGCTCACGGCCGCGCCTGCAGCGCGGCGAGGAGCTTCTCGATCAGCCCGCCGAAGCCCCCCGAGGACATCACCACGATGGTGTCGCCGGCGCGCGCGGTCCGCGCCAGGTGCGCGGCAGCAGCGGGGGCGTCGAGCTGCTCGGCGGGCAGGCCCCGGGCGCGCAGCTCCCCGGCGATCTGCGTCGGGTCGAGCCGCTCGGCCGGCGGGATCCCCTCGGGCTGGTGCAGGGGGCCGATCACCACCGCGTCCGCCTCGCCGAGCGCCTCGGTGAACTCCCGCTGCAGCACGCGCCGGCGGCTGGTCGCGCTGCGCGGCTCGAAGACCGCCACCAGCCTGCCGCCGTAGAGCTCGCGCAGGCCGCGGAGCGTCTCGCGGATCGCGGTGGGGTGGTGGGCGAAGTCATCGATCACCCGCACCCCCGCCGCCTCGCCGCGCACCTCCTGCCGCCGGCGCACGCCGGCGAAGGAGCCGAGCCCCGAGGCGAGCTCGCCCTCGCTCAGCCCGAGCCCCGCGCCGACCGCGATCACGGCGAGCGCGTTCGCGGCGTTGTGCCGCCCGCTGAGCCCGAGCTCGAAGCGGCCCAGCCGCTCGCCGCCGCGGCTGACCTCGAGGTGCTGGCGTCCGCCGCCGGCGGTGACCTCCGCGCGCCAGAGCG